>JBGSNJ010000044.1:0-26752 GCA_041739715.1 Aestuariivirga sp. | reverse complement strand
CTGCATCCGCATCAACCTGGACAGCCATATCAGCCGCATCGACCTCATCGGCAAGGATGCCATCGTGGTCAAGGACGGCAAGCAGGTGACCGAGTTCAAGGAGGGCATCCTCCCCTGGGCCTATCAGCACAACGTGGCCCTTGTTTTCGACGAGTATGACGCAGGCCGGCCCGACGTGATGTTCGTGATCCAGCGCATCCTCGAGTCGTCCGGCAAGCTGACGCTGCTCGACCAGTCGAAGGTCATCCGCCCGCATCCTGCCTTCCGGCTCTTCGCCACCGCCAATACCATCGGCCTCGGCGACACCACGGGCCTCTATCACGGCACGCAGCAGATCAACCAGGCGCAGATGGACCGCTGGTCCATCATCTCGGTGCTGAACTACCTGCCCCATGCGCAGGAAACCAACATCGTTCTGTCGAAGAACAAGGCCTACAACAACGAAAAGGGCCGCAAGACCATCGCCAACATGGTGCGCGTCGCCGATCTCACCCGCAATGCCTTCGTCCAGGGCGATCTGTCCACCGTGATGAGCCCGCGCACCGTTATCACCTGGGCAGAAAATGCCGAGATCTTCGGCGATGTCGGATTCGCCTTCCGCGTGACGTTCCTCAACAAGTGCGACGAACTTGAGCGCAGTGTGGTGGCCGAATTCTATCAGCGCTGCTTCGGCGAGGAATTGCCGGAGTCCTCCGCGCACGTTGCCATCGCCTGAGGACCATTAGCACATGGCCGCGGACAGGGATTCACCGGCTGGAGAATTCAAACGCGTCCTGACCATCGCGATGAAGACCATCGCCGAGGACCCGGAAGTGACCGTTGCCTTCGGTAGCGAGCAGCCATCGCTTGCCGGCAACCGCGCCAAGCTGCCCAATGTCGCCGATACGATGAAGGCTTCCGACATCGCCATCGTGCGCGGACTTTCCGACAGCTTCGCGCTGCGCATTGCCAATCACTCCGAGAAGGTTCATGCGCATTACAGGCCCCAGGGCAAGAATGCGCGTGCCGTCTTCGAGTCGGTCGAGCAAGCCCGTATCGAGGCCGTTGGCGCCAATGCCATGCCCGGCATGGCAGCCAATCTCACCGCAATGCTGGATGACCGCTACCGCCGGAAGGATGTGGCGCGCTACACCGACCGCAAGGAGGCGCCGCTGGAAGACGCCGTTGCGCTCATCGTGCGCGAGAAACTGACCGGCGCACCGCCGCCGGACGCTGCCATGCCGATGGTCGAGCTGTGGCGCGACTGGATCGAGGACAAGGCCAGCGCGCAACTGGCCCATCTCACCGACAACATTCACGACCAGGCTGCCTTTTCACGCATGTCCCGCGACATCATCGCGGCCCTCGAGATGGCCGACGAACTGGGCGACGACCCCGATCAGTCGGACGAGAACGACAACGAGGACGAGGCCGAGCCCGATGCCGGCGAACGACAGGAATCGCCAGAGGGCGAAGACCAGGAAAGCCAGCAGCAGTCGATGGATGAGCTGCAGGACTCCGAGGGCGAGACCGAGGCCGCCGAGATGGACGCCCAGCAGATGGACGTCGACGAGCAGCCCGACGACCAGGAGGGCGAGGAAGAGACCGAGGGCGAAGAGCCCTGGCGGCCGCAACTGCCCTTCTCGTCGCTGTCCAATGAAGACTTCTACAAGGTCTTCACCAACCAGTTCGACGAAGAGATCGACGCCGAAGACCTCTGCGACGCCGAAGAACTCACCCGGCTGCGCAACTATCTCGACAAGCAGCTCTCCAGCCTCCAGGGCGTGGTGGCGCGGCTGGCCAACCGCCTGCAGCGCCGCCTCATGGCGCAACAGAACCGTTCCTGGGATTTCGATCTCGAGGAAGGCGTGCTGGACGCCGCGCGCCTCACCCGCGTCGTGATCGATCCCATGCATCCGCTCTCCTTCAAGGTGGAGCAGGATACGCAGTTCCGCGATACGGTGGTGACGCTGCTGCTCGACAATTCGGGGTCGATGCGCGGCCGCCCTATCACGGTTGCCGCAACCTGCGCCGACATCCTGGCCCGCACGCTGGAACGCTGCGGCGTGAAGGTCGAGATCCTGGGCTTCACCACGAGGGCCTGGAAGGGCGGACAGGCGCGCGAGAAGTGGCTCGCCGCCAACAAGCCCGCCAATCCCGGCCGCCTCAACGATCTCCGCCACATCATCTACAAGTCCGCGGACATGCCGTGGCGCCGGGCGCGGCGCAACCTCGGCCTGATGATGCGCGAGGGCCTTCTCAAGGAGAACATCGACGGCGAAGCGTTGATCTGGGCGCACAACCGCCTGCTGGCGCGGCAGGAGCAGCGCCGTATCCTGATGGTGATCTCCGACGGCGCGCCGGTCGACGATTCGACGCTCTCGGTGAACTCCGGGAACTATCTCGAGAAGCATCTGCGCCAGATCATCACCGACATCGAGAGCCGCTCGCCGGTAGAGCTCATCGCCATCGGCATCGGCCATGACGTGACGCGCTACTACAAACGTGCCGTGACGATCGTCGACGCCGAGGAGCTCGGCGGTGCAATGACCGAGAAGCTGGCCGAGCTCTTCGAGGAGAAGGAAAAGGCCGCGCCCCGCGCCCCGGGCCGGCGTGCCCGCGCTTGAAGCCCGGCCTTGCACTTGCCGGCCTCCTCCTGCTGGCCGCCGCCGCGCATGCAGCCCCAGTCATCGTGACCGCCGAACCGCTGGCGGCCTTCCAGAATCTGAGCCCCACGGATCGCTTCGGCCCCTTCGTGTGGCGCGGCGGGCTCGTCCTGCAGAGCGACGACCCGAAATTCGGCGGGCTGTCGGGGCTGGTGCTGGGCAAGAATTGCGAAGACCTCACGGCCATCAGCGACGCCGGCCGCTGGTTCACCGCAGAGCTGTCCTATGACGGCCAGATGCTTGCGGGCCTGACGGCGCGCGATTTGTCTCCGATGCTCGACAGCAAGGGCAAGCCACAGCGCAGCAAGGTCTGGGGCGATGCCGAGGCGGTCACGGAAGTAGTACCAGGGCAGCTGGGCGTAGCCTATGAGAGTCGCGTCAGACTCGGCACCTATGATGTCGGCAAGCTGGGACCGAAGGCCCGTTTCGTCCATGTTCCCTATCCGGGGGACATCGACGCCGGCGATGACAATGGCGAGATCGAGGCCC
The DNA here is from genome assembly GCA_041739715.1 of Aestuariivirga sp. Lineage (GTDB taxonomy): Bacteria > Pseudomonadota > Alphaproteobacteria > Rhizobiales > Aestuariivirgaceae > Aestuariivirga. The sequence goes on along the minus strand of JBGSNJ010000044.1, from coordinate 23,618 downwards.
TGGGCGTGGTGCCGGTCGGACCTGACAAAGGCGCGCTGCTGGCCATATCCGAACGCCACTGGGACGACAAGGGCCATGCCCGCGCCTGGCTGTGGCGCGGCAAGCGGGCGAAGCGTTTTGCGATCGCCCGCCTGGGCGATTTCGAGGTGACCGATCTGACCATCCTCGCGGATGGCACGGTACTCACACTCGAGCGCAGTTTCTCCGCAACCGCCTTGCCGGGCATGGCGATCCGCCGCTTTCCCGTCGCCGAGGTCGCCGATGGAAAGGTGATCACGCCGGAGCTTCTCTTCGAGGGACGCGTGCCCTTCTACGCCATCGACAACATGGAGGGCATCGCTGCCTGCCAGCGAGACGGCGAAACCCGCATCACCATCATGTCGGACAACAACTTCAACACGCGGCTGCAGCGCAGCCTGATCCTGCAGTTCGCCTATCAGCCCTGAGCTTCATGCCTGGCGAGGAATTCCTCGGGCGAAAGCGCGCGCATGTCGCCGATGGCTTCGGCAAGTCTCTCATGGTCCCAGTCCCACCAGGCCAGCGCAATGATCCGGGAACCGACCTCCGGCGCGAAGCGCCAGCGCAGGAACTGCGCCGGGACACCCGCGACGATGGCATAGGGCTCCACGTCGCGCGTGACCACCGCACCGGCGGCAACCACCGCACCATGGCCGATTTTCACGTCCGGCAGGATGATGGCGCCATGCCCGATCCAGACATCGTGGCCAATTTCGACTCTTTGATGCTTGCGCGCTTCGCGATAGGCCTTGTCGATCTTCGCACCGGTGAAATACTCGTTGGGACGGTAAGTGAACTTGTGCTGGCTGATGCGCTCGATCGGATGGTTCAATGCATTGATGCGCACGTCCGACGCGATGGCGCAGAACTTCCCGATCGACGCATAGATCACTTCGCAATGGCGCTCGAGGTAGGAGTAGTCGCCCAGTTCGGACTCCCAGAACTGCACGCGCTCCTTGATCTCGGTGAAGCGCCCGAGCGTCGCGCCGCGCAGCGAGGCAGAGCCATGGACGCGCGGCGTACCGTCGCGCGGCGATCGGGGGGCGGCTTCCGGCGCGTCGCTCATGAGGCCTCAGCCTAAAGCAAAAGCCGCCCCAGTTGGATCGGCTTTCAATGACGGCCGGCGCAGAAGGAAGATCAGGCCGCGGCCTTCTGGGCTTCCAGCTTCCTGCCAATGGCGTTCTTCAGCTTGAGCGCCTTCTCCGAGAGGTCGGCGTCACGCGCCTTCATCAGGAAGTTGTCGAGGCCGCCCACATGCTCGACCGACTTCAGCGCGATGGCGCTGATGCGGAAACGGTAGGTCAGGCCCATGGCGTCGCTCATCAGGCTGACATTGCACAGGTTCGGCATGAACCGTGTCTTGGTCTTGTTGTTGGCGTGGCTGACATTGTTGCCAACCTGCGCGCCTTTGCCAGTGAACTCACAACGGCGGGACATGCTGCACCTCTATAAAACAGTTGCGCCGGCACCCCAGGGGCCCGGCTTGGATGGCGCGTTCTATACGGAAGCGAGGCCGGAAGGTCAAGCGATCCGGCGCAGGGAACTGCCGTTTCTTCAGGTGTTTCCGCCGTCCCATTCCGGCACGGATTGGTTAACGGTCCCCCCTCACGCCGGCACCGGAGAGGAAGGATCTTGCGCGTGACTAGGGTGTAAGCAACAGTCTGACCACAATATCTGGTGAGAACAAAGGTGGAAGATGCCGGGTTCAGCGATTCGGGCGCGATCCGTTCCGGTTTTGGCTTGTTTCGTTAAAATTGTAAGGACTGCAGGAACTTCCTCGTTCATGGGTGACTAACCTGTGATCCCTTCGGGCCGCCGATTCCTAACGCGGGCATCGCGATTTCATTACGGCGGAGTGGGGCAAGCCCGTACCGCCAGAGCGGCATGAGCCCATGTTTCCAGCGGAACAAATCCTGAATCCGGGAGGAGTCAGCGATTCGGGCAGGTTTCGTTCTGGTTTGAATCCAGATGTGAAGAGCCCGCTCCAGAATGGCACGGTCTGCCGCGGCGCGGGTCGAACCGCGCTGATTGGTCTTTGGCCATCCATGGCGGGCGTCGCGCAATTTGGCCGCTGGGCCGGACGATGCCGAATAATCAAGCAGGCTGCGCCGTTCTTTCATCATACAATACGGCGCGTTCGACCATCCAGATGGTTACTTTTCAGTAGCGCACCTCATTTCCTGCGCTATAGTGCTGGCCACGGGCGTGCTCAGGCATGCTTGCCAGGAAGGGCCAAGCTGCAAACAGGTTACAAAAAAAGCTGCGGCGCGGTTTGGTTTGTAAGACGAACCGAAAAGTGAAATGGGAGGAAGTCCAAATGTCTCTTCGTAAACTCATCGCCGCGGCGGTGATGGCGGGTACTGCTGCTTGCGGCCTCGCTGCCACATCGCAGGCCGGCGAGTTCGACGGCGTCACCGTCAATATCCTGACTCGCCCCGGCTATGTGATCGCCGGCCGACTTGCCGAGCGCGGCAAGGAATTCGAGGCCGCCACCGGCGGCAAGATCGTCGTCACGGAAGTGCCCTTCGCGGAGATCTTCCCGAAGATTCAGAACGACTGGTCGACCGGCACCAACTCAATCGACGTCGGCGTCTTCGCTGCCGGCTGGGGCGTCGAACTCGATGCCGCAGGCCTCCTTGAAGACATGGATCCGTATGTCGCCAAGGACACCAAGATCGACATGGCCGACATCGCGCCCTACTTCCGCGAATTCGGCCAGAAGGTTGGCGGCAAGACCAAGTTGCTGATGGTCGATGGCGACTTCCAGATGGTCTATTACCGCAAGGACGTGCTCGAGAAGGCCGGCCTGCAGCCGCCCAAGACCTGGGAAGAATACCTCGACGTGGCCTCCAAGATCCACGGTCAGGACATGAACGGCGACGGTCAGGCAGACTACGGCTCCTGCATCTTCAAGAAGCGCAATGCCCAGTCCTACTTCGCCATCCAGACTTTCGCGGCCCCGATCGTGCAGACCCAGGGCACGGCCCAGGGCTTCCACTTCGACAACGCCACGATGAAGCCGATCGTCAACAACGATGGTTGGAAGAAGGCCTTCGAGCTCTACAAGGAGACCGGCAAGTACGGTCCGCCGGAAGAGCTGAACATGGACATCGGCGACACCCGCGCCATCTTCAAGGCCGGCCGCTGCGGCCTGCTGGTGGAGTGGGGCGATCCGGGTACGCTGCAGCTCGATCCCGATGCCGCCGCCGTGAAAGGTATGATCTTCGCCGTCGGCGCCGTTGGTTCGAAGGAGGTGCTCGACCGCGCCACCGGCAAGCTCGTGCCGGTGACCAAGGAGAATGCGCCGCACTCGGTCGACGGAATCAATTACGCACCCTTCGCCGCCTTCGGTGGCTGGGCGGGTGCGATCAACGCCAAGGCCGATCAGAAGAAGAAGGACGCTGCTTATGCGTTCCTCTCCTACATGAACCAGGCGGCCCAGTCGAACGTCGACGTGACGATCGGCGCCACGGGCTACAACCCGTACCGGAACTCGCAGCTGCAGAGCACGGATCTGTGGGTGAAGGCCGGCATGCCGGCCGATCTCGCCGAGAACTATCTCGGGGCGATCAACGGTGCCCTCAACAACGCCAACATGGCTTCGGACATGAAGATCCCGGGTGCGCAGAAGTACACGGGCGTCATCCTCGACACCGAACTGGCCCGCTATCTGGCCGGCGAAATCACGGTGGAAGAGGCCCTGAAGAACATCGAAGCAGGCTGGGAAGAGGTCACCGAGGACTTCGGCCGCGACGAGCAGATCAAGGCCCAGGGCCTCGCGCTGGGCACTGGCCAGTAATCAGCACGACGATGAGTCGCGCCGACACCATGGACCAGCCGGGGTTATCCCCGGCTGGACTTTCTCAGCGAGAGACATGGGCTGAGTGGTTCGATCGCCATTCGCGCACCTTCTTCATTGCGCCCGCCGTCATCCTCATCCTGATCTTCGCGATCTTCCCCACGTTCTATTCCATTGTCTTCGCGCTGAGCCGCGTACGCTTCACCGGCAACGGCCTGCAGTTCCGCTTCGTCGGGCTGCAGAATTTCGGCAAGCAGTTCTTCGGCAACGACCAGGTCCATTTTCTCGGTAAGGTCGATCAGATAAGCATTTTCGGCCTGGCCTTCTTCGTTGCGGTCAGCGCCGCCGTGCTCTGGTGGCTGTTCCGCTCCGTCAAGAAGACGACCTGGGTCGGCATGCTTGGCCGCCTGATTTCGGCCGCGATGGCGATCTTCATCGCCTGGATTGCCGGCGCGACGCTTCTCTCCGGCAATACAATCGGCACGCTGATGACGACGTTGTTCTACGTCTTCGTCGGCTGCGCCCTGCAATTCGTGATCGGTACAGCGCTTGCCTTCCTTTGCTCGCAGCCGATTTCCGGAAAGAACTTCTTCCGCGTCGTCTTCTTCATCCCGCTGATGATCACGCCACTTGGCGTCGGCTACGCCATGAAGATGGTGGCCGACATCACCAAGGGCCCCTTCGAACCCATCTTTCGCGTCTTCGGGATCGAGAACTGGGTGTGGTCCGCCAATCCCTGGGCCGCCCGCTTCGTCATGATGATCTGCGATTCCTGGCAGTGGATCCCCTTCATCTTCATATGCATGCTGGCGGCGCTGGAGAACGTGCCACGCGATCACGTCGAGGCGGCACAGGTCGACGGTGCATCGAGCGTCCAGATCTTCCGTGAGATCACCTGGCCACAGATCCTTCCCGTGGCGGTGACGGTACTGCTGATCCGCATGATCGAGGCCTTCAAGATCGTGGACCTGCCGAACATCATGACGGGGGGTGGACCGGGTTCGTCGACGGAGTCGATGACGCTTCACTCCGTCTATGTGTGGCGGGCGAACGACATCGGCACCTCGGCCGCGATCGCCTATCTCCTCCTCATCCTGACGGTCGTCGTCTGCGCTTCGTTCTTCAACTACGTGGTCCTCGGGCAACTGCGGAGGGTGCAGGCATGACCAACACCTCCTTCAAGTTCGAGAAATCCAATCGCAGCCTCTTCGAAAGGCTCTTCGAGCCGCCCGAAGTCGGCCGCATGTCGCCTGCCGCCAATGTTGTGGCGCATATCCTGCTGGTGCTGTGGACGATCTTCGTGGTCTTCCCGATCTACTGGGTCGTCATTACGTCCTTCAAGGATGCGGCGGCGGTCAATCAGGGGCCCTTTTACGTTCCTTTCCTGGACTTCCAGCCAAACCTCGATGCCTGGCGCGCCCAGTTCAACAGCGATGCCAATTGCGATATTCCATCGATCCTGCGGCAGGTCGGCCTTCTGTTCTACAATGCCTTCGTCTTCGTCGTGTCTCCCGTTGTGACGCTCCAGCCGATGGAGCCGCAGCTCTGCAAGATCTATCTGGCCTTCACCAATTCCATCGTGGTGAGCTTCGCGGCAACCGCCATCTGCGTGGCGATCGGCTCCATGGCGGCCTATGCGCTGGCACGGGTGCAGTACAAGCCCAAGTTCGGCAACATCGTGATGTTCGTGCTGCTGACGCTCCTGGTGATCCTCGCCACCAGCTTCGCCGGAATTCCCTGGTGGCTGTCCTCTGCCGTTGGCCTCGCCATGTTCTTCTTCCTGGTCCGCGCCCTGGGCAAACACTTTAGGCGGACGCTGGGCAACGGCGACATTCTCTTCTGGATCATTTCCCAGCGCATCCTGCCGCCGATCGTCGTGATCATTCCGATCTACATAATGTTCCAGGCCGTGGGATTGCTCGACACCCATTTGGCTCTGATCCTCGTCTATGCGGTGGCGAACCTGCCCATCGTCGTCTGGCTGATGCATGATTTCTTCGTCAACCTGCCGATCGAACTCGAGGAGTCGGCCCAACTGGATGGCGCCTCGCGCTTTGCGGTGTTCTGGGACATCGTCCTGCCGCTCACGCGGCCCGGGCTTGCGGCCACCACGCTGCTGACGCTGATCCTGAACTGGAACGAGTATCTTTTCGCCGTGTTTCTCGCCACCTCGAAGGTGCAGACCATGCCCATCATGGTGGCGGCCAAGAATGCCGGCGAGAAGGGTGTCTTCTGGTGGGAGATGTGCGCCATCATCGTGGTCATGATCATTCCGGTCATTCTCATGGCGATCCTGCTCCAGCGTTTCATTGCGAAGGGCGTGCTGCTGGGCGCCGTGAAGGGGTAAGGGATGGCAAGCGTAGTTCCGAAAGTTCCGGTCAGGTTCGACAAGGTCCAGAAGTACTTCGGCGCCGTGAAGGTGCTGGAGGAGTTCGACCTCGACGTGGCACCGGGCGAGTTCCTGGTGCTGCTGGGTGCATCGGGATCGGGCAAGACCACGGCCTTGCGCATCCTCTCCGGCCTCGAGACGGCGACCGGCGGTCGCGTGCTGATCGGCGACCGCGACGTCACGCATATCCTGCCCAAGTACCGCGATATCTCGATGGTGTTCCAGTCCTATGCGCTCTACCCGCACAAGACGGTTGCGGAGAACATCGGCTTTCCACTGAAGGTGCGGAAGATTCCGCAGGCGGAGGCCGAGGTCGCCGTCCGCGATGCCGCCGCCCAGGTTCAGATCGAGCAGCTTCTGGACCGTTATCCCCGCCAGCTTTCAGGCGGTCAGCGTCAGCGCGTGGCGCTCGCGCGCGCCATGGTACGCCGCCCTTCGGTCTTCCTTATGGATGAGCCGCTCTTTAATTTTGATGCCAAGCTGCGCGGCCACATGCGGGCCGAGCTGAAGCATATGCAGGCGACGCTCGGCACCACGACGATCTATGTCACGCACGACCAGATCGAGGCCATGACGCTGGCCCATCGCGTGGCCATTCTCGAGAAGGGCGTGCTGCAGCAACTCGACACGCCGGCGAAGATCTACAATGACCCGGCCAATCTCTTCGTGGCGCAGTTCATCGGCTCGCCGCCGATGAATGTGGTGCACGGCAGCCTGGAAGGGTCAGACTTCAAGACCGGCGGAAGCACCGTGAAAGTGGGCGTGGCGGGGCGGGTAGCCAAGGGCATCCTGGGCGTGCGCCCGGAGGACTGCAGCGTGGTGGCGCCTTCCAAGGGCAATATCAAGGGAACAATCTATACGACGGAACTGATCGGCGATCACACGCTGGTCACGGTGGAGACGGAGCGGGACAAGCTCACCGTCAAGGCGTCGAAGGACTTCAACGGCAAGCAGGGCGATGCGATCGGCGTGCTGATGCCGAAGGACCATCTCTTCGTTTTCGACGCCGAGACCGGCCAGCGCATCCGTTAGGCGGAGAAGGGCAGCATGACAGTACGTATTGATCTTGCCCGTGCCATGTTCGGCGAGCGGGAACGGCCGCTGGCCAGCATGGGCGGATTCAGCCTGTCGACCTTCCGCTTCGACAGTGGCATTGAGGCCTTGCGGGTGAGGAACAAGCGCGGGGAGATCCTTGTGCTCCCCTTCAAGGGCCACCAGATCTGGCGCGCCGCCTTCGACGGCCGCGACCTCACCATGAAGTCCATGTTCGACGAACCGGTGCCGACGACCACCTATCTCGAGACCTATGGCGCCTTCTTCATTCACTGCGGCATCACCGGCATGGGCCCTGAAGGGCCGGATGACCGCCATCCGCTTCATGGCGAATTGCCGAACGCGCCCTTCCAGAAGGGCTGGGTCCTTCTGGACGAGGCCGCCGGTACGGTGACCATCGCCGGATCCTACCAGTACACGGTGGCCTTCTCGACCAACTACCTGGCGACCTCGGAATACGTGATAGGCGAGAAGTCCGCCTTGCTGGACGTTTCCCTGCGGGTTGATAACCTCAAGAAGACGCCGATGGATCTCATGTACTTGGCTCATGCGAACTTCCGGCCGGCCGACAATGGCGAACTTGTCTATACAGCCCCCTACACGGCGGAGGCCGTTCGTGTGCGCCGCAGCATTCCGGGGCACATCACGCCGAAGCCGGGCTATCCCGAGTTCCTGGCCGAGTTGGCCGCCAATCCGGTCATTCATCACAGGCTCAAGCCGGAATTGGGTTTCGACCCCGAGGTGGCCTTCACCATCGACATGAAGCCGGACAAGGCCGGCTTCGCCCATGCGCTGCAGAAGCGGCCGGACGGGACAGCCGATTACATCCGCTACCGCCCCGGGCAGGCGGCAAAATGCATCCGCTGGATCTGCCGGACGCCGGACCAGGATGCCATCGGCATGGCTTTTCCAGCCACAGCCGAGGTCGAGGGCTATTCGGCGGAGAAGCGCAAGGGCAACATCGTGGTGCTCGACGGCGGCAAGTCCTGGCGGGTGGACATGCGCCTGGGACTTCTCACGGCGGCTGAGACGGAGGCCACCATCAGCGACATCGAGGCCGCACGGACGCCGTGAAGTCCACCCCGGAGGTCCGGGCTTGCCATGCATGGGGAGACGGACTAAACGTTTAGCTGAGACAATGCGGTTTGGGAGACAGCAGAATGTACACCCGTCAAGCACTTCATGACCTGGGCGTCGGCCCGGCGACCCTGACGGCCACGCAGAAGCGGCAACTCGACGAGCAGGGCTTCTTCATCGTCGAGAATGTCCTCAGTGCCGATGACATCCAGCGCATGCGCGCGGAGTTCGAGCGCATCCTTGCGGCCGAGCGGGACCAGGGCGGTCACGAGGTCCACGTCGAGCCGGGAGCCCGCCGCATCTCGAATATCTTCAACAAGACAGAGGCCTTCGACATGTGCCTCTGGATCCCCGAGATCCTGGCCGCGTCGGCCTATCTTCTGGGCGAGATCAAGGTCCACGGCGCCAACCTGCGCGATCCGGTCAAGGGCTACGGACACCAGGACCTGCATGTGGACGTGCCGAAGAAGTTCGCTGGCGACTGGTGGGTGGTCAATTCCATGATCATGCTGGACGACATGACGCGCGACAACGGACCGACCCGCGTGGTGCCCGGTTCACACCACTGGGCGCCGATCAATGTGCCCTATGTGAACATTGGCGACTGGGAGCCTCAACCGCTCACGCCCGAGGAAGAGGCCCGCATTCCGAAGGACCTGAGCGCACCCTATCCGGGAGAAGTGCTGGTGGAAGCGCCGGCAGGCTCGGCAATCATCTGCAACTCATCCATGTGGCATGCCGGCACGTTGAAGAAGACGGACGCGCCGCGGCGCATGCTTCATCTTACCTATACGCGGCGTGACCTGCCGCAACAGCTCCTGCAGCTCGATTATCTCACACCGGAGCTTTACAATCGCATGAGCCCGGTGAAGCGTTATCTGATGGAGATCGAACCGCCGAAGCCCGGGGACGGAATCCTCCGTCAGCCCAAGAAGGACCACAAGGGCTGGTGGAATTGATCGGTGTCAGGCTGCGGCGCGGTGGGCGTGATCGAGGGCCCGCTGCACGGTCTCGAGAAGCTTGTCGGGCTGCACGGGCTTGCGCATGAATTCGAAGAGCTTGAGATGGATGGCGCGCATCTGCGTGGCCTGCTCGACGTCGGCAGTGATCATCACATAGACTGACTCGCAGCCGAGCGCCTGCATCTTCTCCACGACGTCGAGACCGTTCTTCAAGCTGCCAAGACGATAGTCGAAGAGGCCCACGGCGAAACTCTGACCCATCGCGAAGTCAATGGCCGAGTCGGCATCGGCAAAGGCTTTCACACGGTAACCGCAATCAGCCAGCAGATCGGCCACGCTGGAAAGAAGATCGACATCATCATCTAGAACAAGAATATCGACCTGCTTGGAAGCCTCAGCCATGGCACATCCCTTGTGAACTGCACGAGAGGCTAACAGCGGCGGGTGTAGCTTGCGTTAATGTTTTAGGCGTGAATGGCGCGACCGGCCACGGCCAGAGCCGCTTCCTTCACGGCCTCCGAAAGGGTCGGATGGGCGTGGCAGGTACGGGCGAGATCCTCCGCCGAGCCGCCGAACTCCATGAGCACCGCCACCTCATGGATGAGTTCTCCGGCCATCGGGCCGACGATGTGGCATCCCAGCACCCGGTCCGTCCTGGCATCGGCCAGGACCTTCACGAAGCCGTCGGTGGTCTGGTTGGCCTTGGCCCGGCCATTGGCGAGGAACAGGAACTTCCCTGCCTTGTAGTCGATGCCCGCGGACTTCAGGTCCTCTTCGGTCTGGCCCACGGCGGCGACCTCCGGACTTGTATAGACAACGCCGGGGATCACCCCGTAGTTGACGTGGCCGGCCTGGCCCGCGAGGATCTCGGCAAGGGCAATGCCCTCGTCCTCGGCCTTGTGCGCCAGCATTGGCCCCCGGATGACATCGCCGATGGCATAAATGCCGGGGACGCTGGTGGCATAGTGGTCGTCAACCTCCACACGGCCCCTGGCGTCGCGCTTGACGCCGACTGCGTCGAGCCCGAGTCCTTCGGTAAAGGGCACCCGCCCGACCGCCACGAGCACCACATCTGCCTCGAGCGGCTCGCCGGCCCCGCCTGCGGCAGGCTCCACCGTCAATGTGACCTTGCCTTTGGCCTTGCTGGCGCCGGTGACCTTCGAAGCCAGCTTGAAGGTAAGGCCCTGTTTCTGCAGGATGCGCTGGAAGGCCTTGGCGACATCGCCATCCATGCCCGGCAGGATCCGGTCGAGATACTCGATGACAGTCACCTTGGAGCCAAGCCGGGCATAGACGGAACCCAGCTCAAGCCCGATGACCCCCGCTCCGATCACCGCAAGCGTTCCGGGAACCTTGGCAAGGGATATCGCGCCGGTGGACGAGACGATCTGCTGTTCGTCAATCTCGATACCCTTGAGCCTGGCCACATCGGAACCTGTCGCAATGACAATATGTTTCGACTCAATAGTTTCCTTTCCGACACGTACGCGACCAGCGGCTTCGATCACTCCAGTGCCTTGAAAAAACTTGATCTTGCTCTTCTTGAGGAGAAAATCGATGCCCTTCGTATTGCCGTCGATCGCCTCCTGCTTGAATACCATCATCTGCGCAAAATCAAGCTTTGGTTTCGCTTCGATACCCATCTTCGAGAACGCATGTTCGGCTTCGTGATACATCTCGGAGGCGTGCAACAGCGCCTTCGACGGAATGCATCCGACATTGAGGCAGGTGCCGCCATGGGTCGCCCGCTTCTCCACCACCGCCACGGTCAACCCCAGCTGTGCCGCCCGGATGGCACAGACATAGCCTCCAGGCCCGGTCCCGATGATGGTGACGTCAAACTGGTTTGCCATGGTCCTGTCCCTGTCGTGTTTCAGCAGCGTCCGCCGGCCACTGGAACGATGCTTCCTGTCACATAGCTGGACTGGTCGGAGACCAGCCACATGATGACGTCCGCCACTTCCTCGGCCTTGCCCTCGCGCTTCATGGGGATCACGTCGCGCATCTTCTGAACCCTGCCGGGAATGCCGGAACTGTCGTGGATCTCGGTATCGATGATCCCGGGCCTGACGGCATTGACCCGAATGCCCTCGGCCGCCACTTCGCGTCCAAGTCCGATCGTCAGGACATCGATGGCGCCCTTGCTGGCAGCATATTCCACGCCCAGCGCGGGAGCACCCAGCACCGCTGCCGCCGACGACTGATTGACGATCACGCCCCCCTTGCCGCCATGCGCGGTCGACATGCGCTTCACCGCCTCGCGGGCACAGAGGAAAGACCCCAGGATGTTGATGTTGAAGAGCCGTGTCAGGCGATCGAGGCTCATCTCGTCCAGCCGGGCTTGCGCATCCATGACTCCGGCATTGTTGATCAGCACCGTGAGTGGCCCCAGCCGGTCGGCGGCCCCAAAGAGCGCCAGCACATCGGCCTCCATGGCCACGTCGCCGGCAACGGCGGCAGCCATTCCGCCGGCCTTCCTGATCTGGTCCACGACCGCATCCGCCGCCGCAGGCTTCGACACATAGTTCACCACAACCGTGTAGCCGGCCTGGCCCAGCTTCAACGCTGTCGCCCGGCCGATGCCGCGGCTTCCGCCGGTGACGATGGCAACGCCCTTGCCGGTCATGGCTCAGAGATCCAGCAGCGCACGTTGCGGGTCCTCGAGATTCTCCTTCACCCGCACCAGGAACGTGACCGCCTCCTTGCCGTCGACGATACGATGATCGTAGGAAAGTGCCAGATACATCATCGGGCGGATCACCACCTGGCCGTTCAGGGCGACGGGCCGTTCCTGGATCTTGTGCATGCCGAGAATGCCCGATTGCGGTGCATTGAGGATCGGCGTCGACATCAGCGAGCCATAGACACCGCCGTTCGAGATCGTGAAGGTTCCGCCCTGCATGTCGGCGATCTGCAGCTGACCGTCCCGCGCTCGCTTCCCATACTCCGCGATGGTCTTCTCAATTCCGGCGAAGGACAGCATATCGGCATCGCGCAGCACCGGCACGACCAGGCCCTTGTCGGTGCCCACAGCCACACCGATGTTGTAGTAGTTCTTGTAGACGATGTCCTCCCCATCGATCTCGGCATTGACGGCGGGAATCTCCCTCAGGGCCTGCACGCAGGCCCTCACGAAGAAGCTCATGAAGCCCAGCTTCACCGCGTGCTTCTTCTCGAAGACCTCCTTGTACTGGTTGCGCAGCGCCATGGTGGCCGTCATGTCAACCTCATTAAAGGTGGTCAGCATTGCGGCGACGTTCTGCGCATCCTTCAGGCGCCGGGCGATCGTCTGGCGCAGGCGCGACATACGAACCCGCTCTTCACGTGCGGCCTCCGACGGGGCAGATGGCGCCCTCGCCGCAGGTGCCGGTGCCGCGGGAATGACCAGGGGCTTGATGTCCGCAGCGGGCTTTTCCAGCGCTGCGATGACGTCGCCCTTGGTGACCCGGCCATCCTTGCCGGTACCGGCGATGGCAGCGGCGTCGATCTTGTTCTCCGTCACCATCTTGCGCACGGCCGGCGACAAGGCGTGCTCGGCCTTGGCCGCCGCAGGCGCCGGATCGGGCTTAAGGGCCGGCACTTCGGCGGGCTTTGCAGCAACGCCCCCAGCCGCACCTTCCTCGATCGACCCCAGAAGTGCGCCGACATTGACGGTGCTGCCGGCAACCGCATCAATCGCCAGGAGCTTGCCCGACGCAGGTGCCGGCACTTCCACTGTGACCTTGTCGGTCTCCAGTTCCACCAGCGGCTCGTCGGCCTTCACCGCTTCACCGGCTTGCTTGAACCACTTGGCGATCGTCGCTTCGGTAACCGATTCGCCGAGAGCCGGAACGCGGATTTCCTTCGCCATCTTGTCTGTCCCTTATACCTTGCTGTCGCTCAAGGCATCATCGAGGAATGCCTTGAGCTCCTTGAGATGCTTGCTCATGAGTCCCGTTGCGGTGGCAGCCGATGCGGCCCGGCCGACATAGCGGACGCGCGCGTTCCTAGCGCCGTTAAATTCCAGCACGCGCTCGATGTTCGGCTGAACGAAGCCCCAGGCGCCCATGTTGTAGGGTTCTTCCTGACACCACACGAACTCGGCATTCTCGAAGCGCGCCAGTTCCTGAATCAGAACCTTGTGCGGCCAGGGATAGAGCTGCTCCACGCGCAGCAGGTAGATGTCGTCAATTCCGCGCCTCTCGCGCTCCTCGTAAAGGTCGTAGTAGACCTTGCCGCTGCACATGATGACACGCCGTATGTTGTCATCCGGCTTGAGCTTTATCTTCTCACCCTCGAGAAGCTGGGCGTCATCCCACAGGATGCGGTGGAAGCTCGTGCCCTCGCCCAGCTCGTCGAGACGCGAGGTGGCCCGCTTGTGGCGCAGCAGCGACTTGGGTGTCATGATGACCAGCGGCTTGCGGAAGTCGCGCTTCAGCTGGCGCCGCAGGATGTGAAAGTAATTGGCCGGCGTCGTGCAATTGGCCACCTGCATGTTGTCTTCCGCGCACATCTGGAGGAAGCGCTCGAGCCGGGCGGAGGAATGCTCTGGCCCTTGCCCCTCGTAGCCATGCGGCAGCAGGCAGACCAGGGCCGACATACGCAGCCACTTGCGCTCGCCGCTGGAAATGAACTGGTCGAAGACCACCTGCGCGCCATTGGCGAAGTCGCCGAACTGCGCCTCCCAGATGGTCAGCGCATTGGGCTCTGCCAGCGAATAGCCATACTCGAAGCCAAGCACGGCCTCTTCCGACAGCATGGAATTGATCGCCTCGAGCTTCACCTCCTGCCCCTTGAGCAGGTGATTGAGCGGCGTGTAGCGCTTCTCGGTTTCCTGATCAATCAGGACGGCGTGGCGTTGCGAGAAGGTGCCGCGCTGAACGTCCTGACCCGACAGGCGCACGGGAAAGCCTTCCATCAGCAGCGTGCCAAAAGCCAGTTGCTCGGCCATCGACCAGTCGAGCCCGCTGCCGTCCTCGATCATCTTGCGGCGCGCGTCCAGCACGCGCTGCATGGTGCGGTGGACCTTGAAGGTCTTGGGCACCTTGGTGAGCTTGAGGCCCATCTCCTTGAGTTTGTCGACGGCAACGCCGGTCTGGCCGCGGCGCGGATCCTCATGATCGCGTGCCGCTTTCAGGCCCGCCCAGCGGCCGTCGAGCCAGTCGGCCTTGTTGGCCTTGTAACCTTCGGCCACGGTGAAGTCGTCATCCAGTGTCTTGCGGTATTCGGCCTTCATTTCGTCGAGTTCGGCCGCCGTGATCACGCCCTCGTCGACCAGCCTCTTGCCATAGAGCGCCACCACCGTCTGATGGCCACCGATGCGCCTGTACATCAGCGGCTGCGTGAAGGCCGGTTCATCCGTCTCGTTGTGTCCGAAACGGCGGTAACAGAACATATCGATCACCACCGGTTTCTTGAACTTCTGCCGGAACTCGATGGCGATCTTGGCGGCATAGACCACCGCTTCCGGGTCGTCGCCATTGCAATGGAAGATCGGCGCCTCGATCATCTTGGCGACATCGGAGGGATAAGGCGAGGATCGCGACCAGTGCGGCGCCGTGGTGAAGCCGATCTGGTTGTTGACGATAAAATGGATCGAGCCACCCGACCGGTGGCCACGCAGGCCCGAGAGCCCGAAGCACTCGGCCACGACGCCCTGGCCGGCAAAGGCGGCATCGCCGTGGATCAGCAGCGGCAGCACGCTGGTGCGGTCCTTGTCCTTGCGCTGGTCCTGCTTGGCCCGCGCCTTGCCGAGCACCACCGGATCGACGATCTCGAGATGCGACGGATTGGCGGTCAGCGAGAGGTGTACCGTATTGCCGTCGAAGGCCCGGTCCGACGAAGAACCGAGGTGATACTTGACGTCGCCTGAGCCTTCGACCTCGTCCGGGGTCGAGGATCCGCCCTTGAATTCATGAAAGATGGCCGAGAAGGGCTTGGACATCACGTTGGCCAGAACGTTGAGGCGGCCGCGATGGGCCATGCCCAACACGATCTCATGCAACCCGAGCTGGCCGCCGCGCTTGATGATCTGTTCCAGCGCCGGAATCATGGACTCGCCGCCGTCGAGGCCAAAACGCTTGGTGCCGGTGTATTTCACGTTGAGGAAGTTCTCGAAACCCTCGGCCGAGATCAGCTTGGCGAGGATTGCCTTCTTGCCATTGGGCGTGAAGGTGATCGGCTTGTCGGCACCCTCGATGCGCTCCTGGATCCATCCCTTCTGCTCGGGATCCGAGATATGCATGAATTCGACGCCGAGCGTGCCGCAATAGGTGCGCCGCAGGATATCGACGATCTGCCGCAGCGTGGCATGTTCGAGGCCAAGCACCTTGTCGAGGAAGATCGGCCGGTCCATGTCGGCCTCGGTAAAGCCGTAGGAGGCCGGATCAAGTTCCGGGTGGGCGATGGGAGCCTTGAGCCGCAAGGGATCGAGGTCGGCGGCAAGATGGCCGCGGATCCGGTAGGCGCGGATCATCATCAGCGCACGGACCGAGTCCATGGTGGCCTTGCGCACGTCTTCAGGCGACAGGCCGGGCACCTTCTCGGCGGGCTTCGCGCCGGACTTGGCGGCAGGCGGCGGCGCCGCCGGCCAATTGCCGTCGAGGGCGGAAACGAGCTCGCCCGACTCGGGACGCGGCCAATCCTGGCGCTGCCAGGACGGACCTTTTACCTGCCGGCGGGCCTGCTCGGCATTGTCCTCGAGTCCGGCGAAGAACTGGCGCCAGTGCTGGTCCACCGCCGCGGGATTCTCAAGATACCTGGCATAGAGCTGCTCGATGAACTGGGCGTTGCCGCCATAGAGGAACGAAGTCTGCTCGAAGGCCGTCGTCAGGTCCGTCTTGTTCATCGCCGTCTCCCGTCTCGCTGTACCGCCGCTCAGCCCTTCAGCTTCTTGACCAGGGTCTTGCCGAGCAATGCAGGCGAATCTGCGACGGAAATTCCGGCGCGTTTCATCGCCTCGATCTTGGACTCGGCGCCACCCTTGCCGCCGGAGATGATGGCACCGGCATGACCCATGCGCCGTCCCGGCGGTGCCGTGCGGCCGGCGATGAAACCGGCCATCGGCTTCTTCACCTTGTTGCGGGCGATGAAGTCCGCCGCGTCCTCTTCGGCAGAACCGCCGATCTCGCCGATCATGATGATCGATTCGGTTGCAGGATCGGCAAGGAACATCTCCAGCATGTCGATGAATTCGGTGCCCTTCACCGGGTCGCCGCCGATGCCCACGGCCGTGGTTTGGCCGAGTCCCTCCTGGGTCGTCTGGAACACCGCCTCGTAGGTGAGCGTTCCCGAGCGCGAGACGATGCCGACCGAACCCTTCTTGAAGATGTTGCCCGGCATGATGCCGATCTTGCATTCGTTCGGCGTGAGCACGCCCGGGCAGTTCGGCCCGATGAGGCGCGACTTCGAGCCTGACAGCGCACGCTTCACCTTGACCATGTCCATCACGGGAATGCCTTCGGTGATGGTGATGATCAGTGGAATCTCGGCGTCGATGGCCTCCAGGATGGCGTCGGCCGCAAAGGGCGGGGGCACATAGATGACCGAGGCATCCGCACCCGTCGCCTGCCTTGCATCCCAGACGGTATCGAAGACCGGGAGGCCGATGTGTGTCGTGCCGCCCTTTCCGGGCGTCACGCCGCCCACCATCCTCGTGCCGTAGGCAATGGCCTGCTCGGTGTGAAAGGTTCCGTTGTTACCGGTGATGCCCTGGCAGATGACCTTGGTGTTCTTGGTGACGAGAATGGACATCAGGCCGCTTCCTTCACAGCTTTCACGATCTTGCGGGCGGCATCGTCGAGGTCGTCGGCCGGGATGACGTTGAGGCCTGAGTCGCGGATGATCTTCTTGCCGAGATCGACATTGGTTCCTTCGAGGCGCACCACCAGCGGGACCTTGAGGCCGACCTCCTTCACCGCCGCGATCACACCCTCGGCAATGACGTCGCACTTCATGATGCCGCCGAAGATGTTGACCAGGATGCCTTTCACCCTTGGATCGGCGGTGATGATCTTGAAGGCAGCCGCCACCTTCTCCTTCGAGGCGCCGCCGCCGACGTCGAGGAAGTTGGCGGGCTCGGCCCCGTAGAGCTTGATGATGTCCATGGTGGCCATGGCAAGGCCTGCGCCGTTCACCATGCAGCCAATCGATCCGTCCAGCGCAACATATGAGAGATCGAACTTCGATGCTTCGATCTCCTTCTGGTCCTCTTCGCTCAGGTCGCGCAGTTCCTTGATCTCGGGATGCCGGTCGAGCGCGTTGGAGTCGAAGTTGATCTTGGCATCGAGGCAGAGCAGATGGCCTTCCTTGGTCACCACCAGCGGATTGATCTCGAGCAGGCTCATGTCCTTCTCCACGAAGGCGCGATAGAGCTGGCCAATCATCTTGACGCAGTGCTTGACCTGGTCGCCCTCCAGCTTGAGCGCGGACGCGATGCGGCGTCCGACATAGCTGGAGTAACCCGCCGCGGGATCGACCTGCACGGTGACGATCTTCTCCGGCGTGTCATGGGCCACTTCCTCGATGTTCATGCCGCCCTCGGTGGAGGCAATGAAGGCGACGCGCGACGTCTCCCTGTCCACCACGATCGAGAGATAGAGTTCGCGGGCGATGGCCGTGCCTTCCTCGATGTAGAGGCGCTGAACCAGCTTGCCCTGCGGTCCCGTCTGGTGGGTCACCAGCGTCATGCCCAGCATGCGCCTGGCTTCTGCTTTCACATCGTCGATGGACTTCACCACCTTGACGCCGCCGCCCTTGCCGCGGCCGCCGGCATGGATCTGGGCCTTCACCACCCAGACCGGGCCGCCAAGCACCTCGGCCGCCTTGACCGCTTCATCCACCGAAAAGGCAGGAATGCCCTTGCCGGTCGCCACACCGAAGCCGCGGAGAACCTCCTTGGCCTGATACTCGTGAATATTCATCTGCGCTGTCCTGGAGTTGCGTGCGCGTCACCGGCCTCAGGCGAGGTCCGGGGCGATGGTCTTGGCCGCGGCCATGAGGCCGTGCACGGCATCGACCGATTTCTTGAATCCGGCCTTGTCGTCGTCGTTCAGCGCGATCTCGGCGATGCGCTCGACACCGCCTTCGCCGATCACAACCGGCACGCCGACATAGGTGTCCTTGACGCCATATTGGCCGGTGAGATGGGCGGCACAGGGCAGAAGCCGCTTCTTGTCCTTGAGATAGCTCTCTGCCATGGCGATGGCCGAAGTGGCCGGCGCGTAGTAGGCCGAACCGGTCTTCAACAGGCCGACGATTTCGGCGCCGCCGTCGCGGGTGCGCTGCACGATCTTGTCGATGCGCTCCTGGGTGGACCAGCCCATCTTGATGAGGTCCGGAACCGGAATGCCGGCCACGGCGGAGTAGCGGACAAGCGGCACCATGGTGTCGCCATGACCGCCCAGCACGAAGGCGGTGACGTCTTCCACCGAGACCTTGAATTCTTCGGCGAGGAAGTGGCGGAAGCGTGCCGAGTCGAGCACGCCGGCCATGCCAACCACCTTGTTGGTCGGCAGGCCGCAGTACTTCTGCAGGGCCCAGACCATCACATCGAGCGGATTGGTGATGCAGATGACGAAGGCGCTGGGCGCATATTGCTTGATGCCAGCGCCGACCGCAGCCATGACCTTCAGGTTGATGCCGAGCAGGTCGTCGCGGCTCATGCCGGGCTTGCGCGGGACACCGGCGGTGACGATGCAGACATCGGCGCCGGCGATCGTCTCATAGCCGTTGGCACCACTCAGTTTCGCGTCGAATCCTTCCACCGGCCCCGACTGGGCGATGTCCAGCGATTTGCCCTGGGGAAGTCCTTCCGCGATGTCGAAGACGACGATATCGCCAAGTTCCTTGAGTGCCGCCAGATGTGCCAGGGTACCGCCGATCATGCCCCCGCCGATCAACGCGATCTTCTTCCGTGCCATGTCCACTTGATCCTTCTGACGCGAAGCGAATGTCGTTTCGCATTGCAATAACGACGCTTTCTGTAGACCCCCTGATTAGCAGCTTCAAGACGGCCACCTAGTCAATTCGATCTATAAACTTGACTCGAACGTCAAGTTTCGACGATTTTTTTGCCCCACCAGGCGGCGGATTGCATCTCCTTCAGCCGGGAAACTGTCCGTCCGAACTCGAATCGGTGGTCACCTGCAGGGTAAATGGCTTCCGGCGGAACTGCCGAACTGGCGACAAACCTGACTCGCGCGTCATAGAGCGTATCGATAAGCAGCACGAAGCGCTTGGCCTCGTTGCGCCGCTCCGGTCCGAGTTTCGGGATGCCGGACAGGAAGACAGTCCGAAAATGCCGGGCCAGCGCCAGATAGTCGGGGGGACCCAGCGGCTTCTCGCAGAGATCGGCGAAGCTGAAACGGGCACAGCCATGCGCGGCCTCGGGCACGTGCAGGTGGCGTCCCAGAACGTCGATCTCGACGGGCAGGCCCGCCGCGGTGTCGGTCAGCCGCTGCCACAGATCCTGCATCCGGGCAGCGGTGTCCGGACCGAGCGGAGTGAGAAAGGTCTCGTGGCCCTTGACCCGGCCCAGCCGGTAATCGGTGGCACCGTCGAGCGAGATCACGTCGAGGCGCTCCTCGATCAGCCGGATGAAGGGCAGGAAGAGCTGGCGGTTGAGTCCATCCTTGTAAAGGTCGACGGGGGCTAGGTTCGACGTGGTCACGATCACCGTGCCGGCGGCCAGCAGCCCTTCGAACAGCCGGCCCAGGATCATCGCATCGGCGATGTCAGTCACCTGCATTTCATCAAGGCAGAGCAGCCGCGACTCCGCGGCGATCGCCTTTGCCACCGGCGCGATGGCATCCTGCGCCTGGTTCCGCCGCAGGGCATGGAGCCGGGCATGGACATCCTGCATGAAGGCATGAAAATGAACGCGCCGCTTGCTGGCGATGGCGGCATGCGCGAAGAAGAGATCCATCAGCATGGTCTTGCCGCGGCCGACTTCGCCGAAAATGTAGAGTCCCTTGAGCTTTTCGGCAGGCTTGCGGAAGCGGCCAAGCAGGCCGCGCGGCGTGCTGGCCGCTAGCGCATCGGACAGCACCGCCAAACGGGCCAGCACCTTTTCCTGCGCGGTGTCGCTGCGCAGGTCACCGCGTGCGGCAGCGGTCCGGTAGAGGTCGAGAAGTTCGGACATCGCCTCACGAGAGGTTTTCGAGGAAGAAGCGCATGAACACCGTGTAGGCCGCAACCACCGACATGAAGGCGAAGGCGGAAATCACCACCTGGAGCCGCGACAGCGGTTCGAGGCCAGTATCGATCTTCCGTGTACGGATATTCATCAGGATGGCCAGGGCTCCGAAGATCAGCAGCAGGACCTGCTGGGCATACCATCCGGCGGCCAGGATGGCGAGGCCCGCGGCAATGAGCCCGAAACGGGCCCAGTTGCCGAGCAGCCGCGCAGCCACAGAACGCAGGATCACGCCGCCGTCGAGCGGCTCGACCGGCAGCAGGTTGAAGAGATTGAGCCCGACCGCCACCAATCCAAAACTCAGGGCCAGGTCGCGGCCAATGCCGCTCGGCCCGGACATCAGATAGGCAACGGCCGCCAGCGGAATGAGGATGCTGAAGGCTGGCCCCATCATGGCGGCAAAGACGCTCTGGCCCTGGGTGACGAAGCCCAGTCGCGGCACGGCGACGGCGCCAAGGAAGGGCAGGAACACCATGCGGCCCCAGGGTTGGCCGATGAGCCGATAGGCCAGCAGGTGTCCGAACTCGTGGACCAGCAGGGCGGCCAGCAGCAGCAGGGCAATGCCCCAGCCGAAGGCGAAGGCGAAGGCCCAGAGCGAGATGGCGCCGGTGACCAGCGCCAGGCCCGCCGAAATCAGCGCATCGGTGCGATAGTCCGGCACGCCGGTCTCGGCCACGCCCTTGATGCGGTAGGCGCTGCCCCAGAGATCGGCGCGGCCCAGGATCTGGGCCAGTAGCGGCCGCGGCCCCCACTCGTAGGTGATACGGAAGCGCGTACCATCGCGCTCCGGCGACAGTTCCGTCCGCATCCGCAGCAGTTCGCTATGGTCAGACTTGCCCTCTAGGCCCACGCGGCGCACCTCGATCAGGCGCGGCGCATCGCGCTTCACCACTTCGAAAAGGGCATTCGACGACTGCACCGATCCGGTGGCGAGAGCGGTCACGAAGGTCAGGCGGTAGACCTCCCCAGGCGCATCGATCCGGGTGCAGGTGACACGGGTGCGCTGCCAGCGCTGGTTGTCCCCTTCGCTGAAGTCGATCAGCGGAAAGATCTTGTCCATGGGCGCGCGAATGAAGACGGAGGCCCGCGGCGTCACACGCCAGCGGAAGCCCAGAAGGGCCAGCAGCAACAGAATGAACGGAAGCTCGCGCCCCACGTTCTGAAAGATATCTTGCATCGTCCCAGCCACCCCCAAGGTGCTGACATCAACTGTCAGTCCCCTAGCCTAAAGCAGAATCCCTACAGCAAAGTGAGGATCCTCCATGTCAAACCCCGTTTTTGAGCTTGTCATCTACAAGGTGAAGAATCCGCAAACTGCGGCCAGGATCAGGGCTGGACTACAGCCGCATGTTGCAGCTTACCCCGGGTTTCGGGACTGGAAGGCCGTCGCTTCCACCGACGATGCGGCCCTTTTTGCCGATATCGTGACCTGGGACAGCCTCGACGCCGCCCGGGCGGCCGGCCAGAAGGTCATGACCGATCCGGCCTGCGCACCCTTCATGGCCGAAATCGGCGAGATCTTCAGCATGGGGCATTTTGCCGAGGAAAGAAGAGCTTAAGCCTTCTTGACGAAGGCCGTCTTCAACACCAGCCCCTTTATCGAACCGGTGCGGCCTTCGATCTCGCCGGAGTCATCCGTCAACCGGATGTTCTTGATCAGCGTGCCGCGCTTCAGCGTCTCGCCGGCACCGCTGACTTTGAGATCCTTGATGACGGTGACCGAGTCACCGTCATTCAGGATGTTGCCGTTGCAGTCCTTGGCGTCGCCCATCACCGCATCGTCGGGATGGAGAACTGCGCGCCTTCCTTGATGCCGCTGGGCCAGCGCGCCGTCACCGTCTTGGTCTTGGTGTAGAAGCGCACCGAGTCGGGCCCGTGCTGGTTGAGATCGCCGAAGGACGAGCGCTTCCAGCCGCCGAAGGTGTGATAGGCGAGCGGCACCGGAATCGGCACGTTGATGCCCACCATGCCGATCTGGCAGCGGGCCGCGAAGTCGCGCGCCGTGTCGCCGTCACGGGTGAAGATGGCGGTGCCGTTGCCGTATTCGTGGTCGTTGACCAGCGCCAGGCCCTCGTCATAGGTCTTGGCGCGTACCACCGAGAGCACCGGACCGAAGATCTCTTCCTTGTAGATCCTCATGTCCTTCGTGACATTGTCGAAGAGCGAGCCGCCGAGGAAATACCCTTTTTCGTAGCCCTGCATCTTGAAGCCGCGGCCATCCACCTTGAGCGTGGCGCCTTCCTTGACGCCGAGGTCGATGTAGCCCTTGACGCGGGCCAGCGCGTCCTTGGTGACAAGCGGGCCGTAGTCGGCCTCGCGGTCGGTGGAGAGGCCCACCTTGAGCTTCTCGACGCGCGGCACCAGCTTCTCGACCAGCGCATTGGCGGTCGACTCGCCAACCGGCACGGCGACCGAGATCGCCATGCAGCGCTCGCCGGCCGAGCCGTAGCCCGCGCCGATCAGCGCATCCACCGCCTTGTCCATGTCGGCGTCGGGCATGATGATCATGTGGTTCTTGGCGCCGCCGAAGCATTGCGCCCGCTTGCCGTGCGCAGTGGCGCGCGCATAGACATATTGCGCGATGGGCGTGGATCCGACGAAGCCCACCGCGGCAATGTCCGGATCGTCGAGGATGGCGTCGACCGATTCCTTGTCGCCATTCACGACATTGAGGATGCCCGGCGGAAGACCGGCCTCGAGGAAGAGTTCGGCCAGGCGCATCGGGCAGGACGGATCGCGCTCCGAGGGCTTGAGGATGAAGGCGTTGCCGCAGGCAATGGCAGGTGCCGCCTTCCACAGCGGGATCATGGCCGGGAAGTTGAAGGGCGTGATGCCGGCGGCCACGCCCAAAGGCTGGCGCATGGAGTACATGTCGATGCCGGGGCCGGCGCCATCGGTGAACTCGCCCTTCAGCAGATGCGGGATGCCGCAGGCGAATTCCGCCACCTCGACGCCGCGCTGCAGGTCGCCCAGCGCGTCCGGGATGGTCTTGCCGTGTTCCACCGAGATCAGCGTGGCCAGTTCCTCGGCGTGCTTGGCGGCCAGATCCAGGAACTTCATCATCACGCGGGCGCGCACCTGCGGGTTCTTGGCCGCCCAGCCGGGCTGGGCCGCCTTGGCGTTCTCGACGGCGGCGCGCAGTTCCGC
>JBGSNJ010000020.1:0-3647 GCA_041739715.1 Aestuariivirga sp. | reverse complement strand
CAGGCCCCGCCGCCGCTGGCAGGCGTCGAGGTCGAACGCGTCTTCATGGAGGTGCCGCGCGACGAGCTCTATGCCCGCGCCGAGCGGCGCTTCGACCAGATGATCAATGCCGGCGCGCTGGGCGAGGTCGAGAAGGTCATCACTTACGATCCGGCGCTGCCGATGATGAAGGCCATCGGCCTTCCCGAACTCGCCGCCCATTTGCGGGGCGAGACAACGCTGGAGGAGACCGTGGCGCTGGCCAAGACGGCAACCCGGCAGTACATCAAGCGCCAGTTGACCTGGTGGCGCGGGCAGATGGGACATTGGCGCGATGAACACTGATACAAGTACAAGCGGAACGGACCACGCCCTGGCGCCGCGGCGCTATACCGACGTCCGGGCCGCCCTCCAGCTGTCCTACGAGGAAGAGATCTCCGGAGCGGCCTATTTCGCCCATCTCGCAAGTCTCTTCGAGGGCCGGCCGCATGAGGCGCTGATGCTGCTCGCCCGCATCGAAGCGGTGACGGCCGCCGCGATCCGGCCGCTGGTCGTTCATTACGGCATCGAACCCCAGCCGTCCGCCACCCTGAGGGCCGCCGGGCGTGCCGAGGCCGAACGGCGGCGCGGCCAGAGCTGGGCCATGCTGGTGGCGGAAATGGCCAGGGACTTCCCGGCCTATGTCGTGGAGTTCGACGAGATCATCGCCCTGGCGCCGGCGGAGGACCGTGCCGGCCTGGCGGTGCTCCGTGACCATGAGGTCGCAGCGGTAGACTTTGCACGGTTGGAGTTGGCGGGCGACCCCGGAAGCCTGTCGCCGCTCCATGATTTCCTTGCCCGCTATCAGGTGGCTTGACCTTTTTCTTCCGTCCACGTACAACGCCCGCCCATGAACATCATTCTCGTCGTAGGACCGCGCAGCGCCGGGGAGGCTTAAGCCTCCAGGATCTGGTGGTGCTGCGCGGAAATCAGGCTCCCTTGGGGGCCTTTTTTATTGCCTGAACTCGAAATGCATGTTTGACGAAACGGGACAGAGACAAAGAGGTTTGCGATGGCCACGAATGAAATGACGGGTGCCGAGATCGTGCTGAAGGCGCTGGCCGACCAGGGGGTCGAGCATGTCTTCGGCTACCCCGGCGGCGCGGTCCTGCCGATCTATGACGAGATCTTCCAGCAGGAGAAGGTCAAGCATATCCTCGTGCGCCACGAGCAGGGCGCCACCCATGCGGCGGAAGGCTATGCCCGCTCCACCGGCAAGTGCGGCGTTGTCCTGGTGACCTCCGGACCCGGCGCCACCAATGCGGTGACCGGCCTCACCGACGCGCTGATGGATTCCATCCCCATGGTCTGCATCACCGGCCAGGTGCCCACCCATCTCATCGGCAACGACGCCTTCCAGGAATGCGACACGGTGGGCATCACGCGCCCCTGCACCAAGCACAATTACCTGGTGAAGGACGTGAACGACCTTGCCCGCATCCTGCACGAGGCCTTCTATGTCGCCACCCACGGCCGTCCCGGCCCGGTGGTGGTCGACATCCCGAAGGACGTGCAGTTCGCCACCGGCAAGTATGTCGGCCCGAAGAACATCGAGCACAAGACCTACCGGCCCAAGGTGAAGCCCGACCAGAACGCCATCCGCGCGGCGATCGAGCTCATCGCCACGGCCAAGCGCCCGGTACTCTATACCGGCGGCGGCGTGATCAATTCGGGGCCGACCGCGTCGAAGCTGCTGCGCGAATTCGTGGCGCTCACCAACATCCCGATCACCTCCACGCTGATGGGGCTTGGCGCCTATCCGGCGGCGGGCAAGAACTGGCTGGGCATGCTCGGCATGCACGGCATGTACGAAGCCAACATGGCCATGCACGACTGCGACGTGATGATCAACATCGGCGCGCGTTTCGACGACCGCATCACCGGCCGCCTCAATGCCTTCTCGCCCGGCTCGAAGAAGATCCACATCGACATCGACCCGTCCTCCATCAACAAGACGGTGCGGGTCGACATTCCCGTGGTCGGCGACGTGGCCCATGCGCTGGAAGACATGATCCGCGTGTGGAAATCCAAGTCGCTGTCGCTCGACAAGAAGGCGCTGGACGCCTGGTGGAAGCAGATCGACGGCTGGCGCGCGCGCGACTGCCTGAAGTACCGCAAGAACGCCGACGTCATCATGCCGCAATATGCCATCGAGCGGCTCTATGCGCTCACCAAGGACAAGGACACCTACATCACCACAGAAGTGGGCCAGCACCAGATGTGGGCGGCACAGTTCTACCGCTTCGAGGAGCCGCACCGCTGGATGACCTCCGGCGGACTGGGCACCATGGGCTATGGCCTGCCGGCGGCTGTCGGCGTTCAGATGGCGCATCCCAAGGCGCTGGTCATCGACATTGCCGGCGATGCCTCGGTGCTGATGACCATGCAGGAGATGTCGACGGCGGTGCAGTACCGGCTGCCGATCAAGATCTTCATCCTCAACAACCAGTACATGGGCATGGTGCGCCAGTGGCAGCAGCTGCTGCACGGTAACCGCCTGTCGGAGAGCTATACCGAGGCGCTTCCCGATTTCGTCAAGCTGGCCGAGGCCTATGGCTGCGTCGGCATGCGCGCCACCAAGCCTTCCGAGCTCGACGCCGCGATCAAGGAGATGATCAAGACGCCGCATCCGGTGATCTTTGACTGCCGCGTGGCGAATCTCGCCAACTGCTTCCCGATGATCCCCTCGGGCAAGGCGCACAACGAGATGCTGATGGGCGAGGACGTTCCCGACGAGGAAGTGGGCACCGCCATCGACGCCAAGGGCAAGATGCTGGTGTGAGCCGGCCGGACCAGAGATCAGGAGAGACATCATGAACAAGCCTGCCACGGCCCAGCCCGCCTCGGCCTATTTCCTCGACCAGAGCAAGCCGGTCACCGAGACCCATACGCTCGCGGTGATCGTCGACAACGAACCGGGCGTCCTGGCCCGCGTCATCGGCCTCTTCTCGGGCCGCGGCTACAACATCGACTCGCTCACGGTATCGGAGACGCAGCACGAGAAGCATGTCTCGCGCATCACCATCGTCACCTCCGGCACCCCGGCGGTGATCGAACAGATCAAGCACCAGCTCGAGCGCATGGTGCCGGTGCATTCGGTGGCCGACCTGACGGTCCAGGGCAGCGCGCTCACCCGCGAACTGGCCATGGTGAAGGTCGCGGGCACCGGCGAGAAGCGCGTCGAGGCGCTGCGCCTGGCGGACGCCTTCCGCGCCCGCGTCATCGATGCCGGAACCTCGAGCTTCATCTTCGAGATCACCGGCAAGCCCGACAAGGTCGACCAGTTCATCTCGCTCATGGTGCCGCTGGGCCTCGTCGAGGTGGCCCGCACCGGCGTGGCCGGCATCAGCCGCGGACCCGAGGGCATGAAGGTCTGAGTGGTCTGACATTATTTTCCGAAACCGGATAGTCCGGCCGGACCACTAAGGGGCTATGCGGGGTGGGCTGTCCTGCGGTCGATCCGGCCGCAGGCGCGCCGTCGGTCCGGAGTGCCCCGCCTTGCCCTGCAAATTGTCCGTCAATCTCAATGCCATCGCCTACCTGCGCAACCGGCGCGAGGTGCCCTGGCCGTCGCTGGAGGGCCTGGGCCGCGTGGCGCTGGAGGCTGGGGCGGCGGGCCTCACCATTCA
>JBGSNJ010000537.1:0-1578 GCA_041739715.1 Aestuariivirga sp. | reverse complement strand
GCGAGATCGAGGGTCTTTGCATGCCGATTGATCAGTATCAGACCGTCCAGGAGCTGGCCGAGCGGCTGGAGGTTTCCGAAGCGACCATCCGTCAATGGATCAAGTCCGGCGAGCTTCGTGCCATCGACATCGGCAAGGGTTGGCGAATCGCCAACACCGACCTTGCAAACTTCCTCAAGGCCCGTGAGACGGCGCCACGCAGTGAGACGAGCGCTCCAGTCAACATCCGACCGGACAGGAAGGGATGACGCGTCACTTTGGATCGTGTCCCGGTGCCATCGTCTCCGTTCAATCAAGCGCCCCGAACAACGGATGGTTCATGGAAAGAGCTGCAGGGCGGCTCCAGCCTGCTGCAACAGGTTTCGCGACATGCTCCAGCGGGAATGCGGGCAAGCCCCCTGATGTCACTGTTCGTAGCGGCCACCGAGCTTGTCGCAGGCGTCAGCTACGATTGGACGTATTGATATGACGCTGATCAATTCGCACGCTCGAACCGCTACTGAATGTCTTGCCGCACTTGACGCACGCTCTGAGGGCCTGACGGTGGTTGAAGCGCGGCGGCGGCTGGCCGACCATGGACCGAACAGCCTGCCGCAAACCCGGTCGCGCCCGCCGTTGCTTCGCTTCTTGGCACAGTTCAACAATGTGCTGATCTATGTGCTTCTGGCGGCGGCAGCAGTGACGGCTGGCCTGCAGCACTGGGTCGATACCGGCGTGATCCTCGCGGTGGTTCTCGCCAATGCGGTGATCGGCTTCGTGCAGGAGGGCAAGGCCGAGGCGGCGATGGCAGCGATCCGCAACATGCTTGCACCCCGCGCTGCCGTGCTGCGCGACGGACGGCGCATGACACTGGATGGTGCAGAGCTTGTGCCCGGCGACATCGTGCTGCTGGAAGCCGGAGACAAGGTGCCGGCCGATCTGCGGCTTCTCGAGGCCCGCGGACTGGCTGCGCAGGAGGCAATCCTGACAGGTGAGTCGGTGCCCGTCGAGAAGACCGTGGAGCCCGTGGAAGCCGCGGCATCTCTGGGTGACCGAAGGTCGATGCTGTGGTCGGGCACGCTGATCACCCAGGGCACGGCGCGGGGGTTGGTGGTCGCCACAGGCCAGGGAACCGAGATCGGACGCATCGGGGGTCTGCTTCAGGGTGTGGAACAGTTGACGACACCGCTGGTGGCGCAGATGGACCACTTCGCCCGCTGGCTCTCGATCCTGATCCTGCTCGCGTCCGCCCTGCTGCTGGTCTATGGCTTCTTCGTCGGCCATCACCAATTCTCCGAGATTTTCATGGCCGTCGTCGGCGTCGCGGTGGCGGCCATCCCCGAAGGCCTGCCCGCGGTGATGACGATCACGCTCGCCATCGGCGTGCAGGCCATGGCGCGCCGTCACGCCATTGTGCGCCGCCTACCGGCGATCGAGGCAATCGGCTCGGTGTCGGTGATCTGCACCGACAAGACAGGAACGCTGACTCGCAACGAAATGGTGGTCGCAGCGGCCGAGACGCCCAAGGGGAAGTTCGATATCTCAGGCGATGGCTATGCCCCCCACGGATCCATCACGCCGAAGGACGACCTGTCACGT
>JBGSNJ010000530.1:0-4842 GCA_041739715.1 Aestuariivirga sp. | reverse complement strand
ACCCGCTTCGGACGCACGGTCGGCGAGCGTGACCGTCAGCCCGCGTTGACCCAGGGCACGCGCCGCCTCGAGGCCCGCAGGACCTGCGCCGACCACGAGGACATGTGCATCCTTCCGCTTCGGACGAATCCATTCCGGATGCCAGCCGCGCCGCCACTCCTCGCCCATGGTGGGATTCT
The DNA here is from genome assembly GCA_041739715.1 of Aestuariivirga sp. Taxonomy (GTDB): domain Bacteria; phylum Pseudomonadota; class Alphaproteobacteria; order Rhizobiales; family Aestuariivirgaceae; genus Aestuariivirga. The sequence goes on along the minus strand of JBGSNJ010000530.1, from coordinate 4,663 downwards.
GCGTGCAGCGCAGCGGCGTCATGGTGAAATCGTTGGTGATGCAGATGTTGCAGCCGATACACTCCCGGATGTCGTCGAGGCGGCCGTCCTCGATCTTCTTCGGGAGAAATGGATCGGCAATCGAAGGCCGTGCGGCGCCGATCATGTCCATGATGCCCTGGCGGATGACGCGCACCATGGAATCGGGCGATGTGTAGCGGCCGACGCCGACGACCGGCTTGCTGGTGAGTTTCTTCACGCCCTTGATGTATGGCTCCTGGAAGCCCTCCTCGGCGAAGCGCGAGGTCTGCGAATCCTTGGACCAGCTCGAAAGCGACAGGTCCCAGAGGTCGGGAAGCTCGGCCATCATTGCAATGGCATCTTCCACTTCGGCGGTTTCGAGGCCTGCCGAACCCTGGAACTCGTTCATGGCAATGCGCACCGGCACGGCGCAGCTGCCGCCCACCGCATCCTTCGTGTCCTCGATCACCTCGCGCAGGAACCGCGCACGGTTTTCAAGCGAGCCACCATACTCGTCGCTGCGAAAATTGGTGGCCCGCGAGAGGAACTGCTGGAAGATCCCCAGGCCATGCCCGGCATAGACATAGACAAGATCGAAGCCCGCCGCCCTGGCACGCAGCGCGGCCGCGCGGTGGGCGCGGCGCAGGTTGCGGATGTCCTCCTTGTCCATCTCGCGGGCCTGCACCGGACTGTTGAAGAAGCTTGCGGCGGGCATGGGGCTCGCCGCCATGGGGATCTCGCGCGACCAGAGGTTCACGGCGGTGTATCCGGAGTGGCAGAGCTCGATGCCCGCAAGCGAGTCATGTGCGTGAATCTTCTCGGCAATGCGGGCCAGCATCGGAATGTCCTGATCGCTCCAGATGCGGAGTTCGACATAGGGTGAGACATCGGCGCCGTGATGGATCTCCACCATCTCCGTGCAGACCACCGCCCAGCCGCCCTCGGCCTTCATGCCGCGCATGGCCGCCAGCGCCGAGGCGTCCCGATAGCCCATGCCGTTGCAGTGCGGAACCTGGTAGAAGCGGTTCCGTGCCGTCACAGGGCCGATGCGCACAGGCTCGAAGAGCAAGTCGTAGCGGGGATCTCGGGTCATGGCAGCCTCCGGTTTCGCATGTCTCTAGCAGGAAGGCCCGGCTCCCGGCTATGGTCGCAAGAACTGCTGCGTGGGGATCGCGGGTGAGCGTTGCATTTGCAGACATCGAAGCGGCTGCGGAACGTCTTGGCGGCCGCGCCTCACGGACGCCGCTGCTCGAATCGGCGGTCCTCAATGCCACCGTCGGCGGGCGGGTGCTGTTGAAACCCGAGTGCCTGCAACGCACCGGCTCCTTCAAGTTCCGCGGCGCATGGAATGCCATTTCGCAGCTCGACCCGGCGCGAACCCCTGGGGGAGTCGTGGCCTATTCCTCCGGCAACCATGCCCAGGGCGTTGCCGCTGCAGCGCGCATTGTCGGCCTTCCTGCCCTGATCATCATGCCGTCCGACACGCCACGGATCAAACAGGAGAACACCCGCAGCTATGGTGCCGAGGTGGTCCTCTACGACCGTGCCACCGAAGACCGGGAGGCCATTGCCGCCTATCACGTGGCACATCGCAGCGCTGTCTTCATTCCGCCCTTCGATCATCCCGACGTCATCGCAGGGCAAGGGACAGTGGGTCTGGAACTGGCGGGGCAGGCGGTTGCGGCCGGCTGCGCACTGGATCACGTTCTGGTCTGCTGCGGTGGTGGAGGCCTGGTGGCGGGCATCGCGATCGCCTTGGCCCGGCTCTCGCCCAGCACCCTTGTGCACAGCGTGGAGCCAGACGGCTTTGACGACTATGCGAGAAGCCTCCGATCGGGGCGGCGCGAACGCAATGCGGCCCAGGCGGGCTCGATCTGCGATGCGCTCTTGACGCCTCAACCGGGCGTGCTGACCTTCGAGATCAACCGGCACCTCCTGGGTGAGGGCCTGGTGGTCGACAACCGTAACGTGGCCGATGCCATGCGCTTTGCTTTCGAAGTGCTGAAGCTGGTGATCGAGCCCGGCGGCGCCGTGGCCCTCGCGGCCGTCCTGTCTGGAAAGCTGCCGACACGCGGCCGCAACATCGGCGTGATCATTTCTGGCGGCAATGCGGATGCCTCGCTCTTCGCCAGAGTGCTTCGCGGCGAGATCTAGCCCGTACGGGCCAGGTCCTCCCGCACCGGTACGCTGATCTCTTCACCGGGCTTGTGGCGCACGATGACGATTCTGCGGCTTGGGGGAGCCGCGGCCTGCGGCGGCTCTTCGGCGACCGCTTCAGGCTGGCGCGGCTGCTCCTGAGCGGCCTCGACGTCGGCTGGTTCGGGTGCCGCACCGATACGGGTGATGGTCAGTCTGGCGCCACGCTTCTCGTCGGGGAGGGCCGGTGGCTTCACGGCCGCAATGGTGGCCTGCGGCGCAGGCTCGAAGATGTCCTCGTCCTTCTTGAAGTATTTCATGTGGCGAGGTGCCAGTTCGGGAACAGGTGGCACAGCCGTGCCTGGCTGCGGGCTGCGCGTCAGTGCTTCGCCGAGACGGGCGATCAGTTCGTCGTGATTGCCTGAAACCGTTGCCTCCAGGCGGCGCATCAGATCCAGAAGCTGCGTGGTCTCGCGCGATCTGAGGCGCTTGGCGTATTCAGCCAGGAACCAGCGGCCGCGCTCCGTTTCCAGCACGGCAGACTCGATGGCCTCGAAGGACTCAGGCGACAACGCGGTCGACATACGCTAACTCCACACACAAACATCTCTGCAGAACTCGCAGATGACCCGGACGTCAATTATGTTAGGGAATGGTGAATCTTTGGTTTAAGGCCGCGCTCGATCAGTCAAGATCATGTCTTCACGCAGTTTTTTCGTCCGGTTTTCGGCCTTCAACGCTTTCCTCTTCCTGGGGACTGGCATCCAGATGCCGTTCCTGCCGCTGTGGCTGCGAAGCGAGGGACTGTCCGATTCCCAGATTTCCCTGATCGTGGCGGCGATGGTCGCCATCCGCATCTTCGCCATGCCGCTGGGCACCTACCTGGCCGACCTGACCGGCAACCGCCGCCGCGTCATCATGCTGTCGACCCTCGCATCCTTCATCTGTTACGGGTTGCTCTACTTCGTTGACGGCTTTCTGGGCCTGCTGGTCATGGCCGTGCTTGCGGCGGCACTCTTTGCGCCAGTCGGGCCGCTGATCGAGGTCTTTGCGATCGAAGGAAGTGCTCACTACGGTATCGACTATGGCCGCATCCGGCTCTGGGCGTCGCTGAGCTTTCTTTCCGGCAGCCTGCTGTCCGGCCTGTTGCTCGAATTCGTACCGGTCAATGCTGTCATTCTGCTCATTGCCGGTGCCCAGGGTATTGGTGCGCTCGCGACGCTGTTGCTTCCGCCCGATCATGGCATCGTCAAGCCCAAGACCAGGCAGATCCGCCTTTCGGCTGTCCTCGTCTGCGTCCTGGCCGCGAGCTTTCTGATCTTCGCGGCAGCCTCGAGCATCGGACAGGCCAGTCACGGACTCTTCTATGCCATGGGTTCGGTCTATTTCAGCGATCTGGGCTACAGCGAGTTCACCATCGGCAAGCTTTGGGCGGTGGCCGTCATCTCCGAAATCGTGATGTTTGCCTTCTCCAACCGCATTCACAAGCGTTTCGGCTCGGTCAACCTGATCGCCCTTGGAGTGAGCTGTGGCGCGTTGCGCTGGGGCCTGATGGCGCTGGAACCGCCGCTCGCCATCATGTACCTGGCGCAGACGCTGCATGCCGGATCATTCGGGCTCACCCACCTGGGCACCATGCACTACATCCGTGAAACAGTACCGGACGGCATGCGCAATACCGTAAAGGGCCTCTATTCCGCACTCTCCGGCGGCATCCTGCTGTCCGCTTCCATGTGGGCGGCTGGGCCCCTCTACGGCGCCCTTGGCGGGCAGGCCTACTGGGTGATGGCAGCCTGTGCGGCAACTGCCCTTGTGCTGGCGCTGATCCTCGCCCGCATCACCCCCAGAGCGAGCTAGGTGCCGGATACATCAGGCTTCCCTCGAAACGGATTCCCGGGTCGCGATCCTGTTTCAGCAGTAACGGCCCGTCGAGATCGACCACATCGGCGTATTGTGCCACCAGCATGGCGGGCGCCATGGCCAGCGAGGTCGCAAGCATGCAACCCACCATGATGCGCAGGCCTATGCTCTGCGCGTCCCGTGCGAGCGCCAGCGCGTCCGTCAGGCCACCGGTCTTGTCGAGCTTCACGTTGATGGCGTCATACTTTCCCACCAGCAGCTCCAGGCCGCTGCGGTCATGCGCGGACTCATCGGCACAGACGGGAACTGGCCTTTCCACATGACGCAAGGCCTCGTCATTGCCGGCGGGCAGCGGCTGCTCGACGAGTTCCACGCCTACGTCGGCACAGGTTCTGAGCATCACCGCAAGGGTGTCAGGCGACCAGCCCTCGTTGGCGTCGACAATGAGACGGCTCTTCGGTGCCGCCGCGCGTATGCGCCGCAGCCGGTCGGCATCTCCGTCGCGGCCGAGCTTCAGCTTCAGAAGCGGACGATGCGCGGCGCGGGCCGCAGCCTCGGCCATGACTTCGGGCGTGTCGAGACTGAGCGTATAGGCGGTCACAAGTGCCTGCGGCTCATGCAGCCCTGCAAGCTGCCACACGGGCCGGTCCGCGCGCTTTGCCTCGAT
>JBGSNJ010000063.1:0-6824 GCA_041739715.1 Aestuariivirga sp. | reverse complement strand
ACCGGCAACATGAAGTTCGCTCTCAATGGCGCGCTGACCATCGGAACCCTGGATGGCGCCAATGTCGAGATCCTCGAACATGTGGGCCGGGACAATATCTTCATCTTCGGACTGACTGCCGACGAGGTCGAAGCCAGGCGGCGGGAGGGCTACAATGCGGCGGCTACCATCGATGCCCAGCCCGATCTCAAGGGCGTTCTCGACGCCCTGTCCTCTGGTGTTTTCTCGCCCGACGACCATGGCCGGTTCCGCCCCATCGTCGATGCGCTTTACCATGGCGATTGGTTCATGGTGGCGGCCGACTTCAACGCCTACACAAAGGCACAGCGCAGCGTCGATCTGCTGTGGCACAGAACGAAGGACTGGACGGAAAAGGCCATCCTCAATACGGTGAATATGGGATGGTTCTCGTCCGACCGGACGATCCGCGACTATGCCCGCGACATCTGGGACGTTCCCACAGCCTGAGGAGAAGGACCGTATGGCCGAACCCAGCTGGAAGATCGATGACGCCGAGGTTGAGGCGCTGGTCGCAGGCCATCATGATGATCCCTTCAGGCGGCTCGGCCTTCACCGCGAAGGCCGGCAATGGGTCGTGCGGACGGTCGTTCCCGGCGCGGAAGGCGTCGAGGCCATCGACGCCGACGGCAAGTCCGTCGGCCGCCTCGATCGGCGCCACGCCGCAGGTTTCTTCGAAGGCCCGGTCAAGATCAAGGACCGTCAGGCCCTGCGCTACCTGGCCGCCAACGGGCAGGGGACCTGGACGGTGCTCGACGCCTATCTCTTCGGCCCTGTGCTGGGCCCGCTCGACGACTACTACATGGCCGAGGGCAATCACCTTCGCCTCTACGACAAGCTCGGTGCGCACCCCATCCGTCACGAAGGCCATGACGGCGTGCATTTCGCGGTCTGGGCGCCCAATGCGTCGCGCGTCTCCGTTGTCGGTGACTTCAATCACTGGGACGGCCGCCGCCATGTCATGCGCAAGCGCATGGACATCGGCGTCTGGGAAATCTTCGTCCCAGGTGCCACCATCGGGCAGGGCTATAAGTTCGAACTGCTGGATTCGGGCGGGCGGCTGCTTCCGCTGAAGAGCGATCCTTTCGGGTTCCACGCCGAAATCCGGCCGAAGACGGCGTCCCGCGTGGCCGAGACCGGGAACTTCGTGTGGAACGACGAGGCCTATATCGAGGCGCGGCGCCATCGCGATCCGCGCCGCATGCCCATGTCGATCTATGAGGTGCATCTCGGTTCGTGGAAGCGCAAGGACGGCAATGCCTTCCTGAGTTATGACGAACTGGCCGCCGATCTTATTCCTTATGTCGCCGACATGGGCTACACCCACATCGAGCTGCTACCGATCACCGAGCATCCCTTCGATCCGTCCTGGGGCTACCAGCCAACCGGCCTCTACGCGCCGACCTCGCGCTTCGGCGATCCGGCCGGTTTTGCCCGCTTCGTCGATGCGGCCCATCGCGCCGGCATCGGCATCATCCTTGACTGGGTTCCGGCGCATTTCCCAACCGATGAGCACGGGCTGGCCCGCTTCGACGGCACGGCACTCTATGAGCACGAAGATCCGCGCCAGGGCTTTCATCCAGACTGGAACACGGCGATCTACAATTTTGGCCGCAAGGAAGTGGCGGGCTTTCTCGTCAACAATGCGCTGTTCTGGCTCGAGCGCTATCATCTCGACGGCTTGCGCGTCGATGCAGTGGCCTCGATGCTCTATCTCGACTACTCGCGCAAGGACGGCGAGTGGATTCCCAATCGCCATGGCGGCCGCGAAAACCTCGAGGCCATCGCCTTCCTGCAGCGCATGAATCACGAATCCTATGGCCAGAACCCCGGCGTCGTGACCATCGCGGAGGAGTCGACCGCCTTTCCCGGCGTCTCGCAACCGTCGCACACGGGCGGTCTCGGCTTCGGCTTCAAGTGGAACATGGGCTTCATGCACGACACGCTGGAGTATCTGAAGCGCGAGCCGATCTACCGCCAGCATCATCACAACGAGCTGACCTTCGGCCTGCTCTATGCCTTTTCCGAGAACTTCGTGCTGCCGCTCTCGCACGACGAGGTGGTGCACGGCAAAGGCTCGCTGCTCGCCAAGATGGCTGGCGATGACTGGCAGAAGTTCGCGACGCTGCGCGCCTTCTACGCCTTCATGTGGGGCTATCCGGGCAAGAAGCTGCTGTTCATGGGCCAGGAGATGGCACCCTGGACGGAATGGTCGGAGGCCCGCAGCCTGGACTGGCACCTGCTCGATCACGCCCCGCACAAGGGCATGCAGTCCCTTGTGCGCGACCTCAACCGTCATTACCGCGCGCTTCCGGCCCTGCATGCACGCGATTGCGAACCGGAAGGTTTCGACTGGCTGATCGCCGACGACAACCAGAACTCGGTCTATGCCTGGGCCCGCTATTCTGGCGGCGGCGATCCGGCGGTGGTGATCGTCTCCAATTTCACCCCCGTGCCGCGCGAGGACTATGTGCTGCCCCTGCCCCGGGCCGGACGCTGGCGCGAGGTGCTGAACAGCGATGCCGCAGCCTATGGCGGCGGCGGGCTGGGCAATATGGGAGAAATCCGGGCAGAGGCGGTTCCCAGCCATGGCAAGCCGGCCTCCGCGAAAGTCCTCTTGCCGCCGCTGGCAACTTTGTATTTCCTGTTTGACGCATAAGAAAAGAAGACCAGTACCGGGAGGGAGTATCGATGTCGGAGTTGCGCAAGGTTTCGCCGCTGGCCCGCGATGCCATGGCCTATGTGCTGGCAGGCGGCCGCGGCAGCCGCCTCATGGAAATGACCGACAAGCGGGCCAAGCCCGCCGTACCTTTCGGCTGCAAGTCCCGCATCATCGACTTCGCGCTGTCCAATGCCCTGAACTCAGGTATCCGCCGCATCGGGGTCGCCACGCAGTACAAGGCGCACAGCCTGATCCGCCACATGCAGCGCGGCTGGAACTTCTTCCGCCCCGAGCGCAACGAGAGCTTCGACATCCTGCCCGCCTCGCAGCGCGTCTCGGAAGACCAGTGGTATGCCGGCACGGCCGACGCCGTCTACCAGAACCTCGATATCATCATGAGCTACGGCCCGAAATACATGGTGATCCTGGCCGGCGACCACATCTACAAGATGGACTACGAACTGATGCTGCAGCAGCATGTCGACTCGGGCGCCGACGTCACCATTGGGTGCCTTGAGGTGCCGCGCAAGGAGGCCACCGGCTTCGGCGTCATGGCCGTCGACACCAAGGACCGCATCACGGCCTTCGTGGAGAAGCCGAAGGATCCGCCTGGCATTCCCGGCGCGCCCGATATGGCGCTGGCCTCGATGGGCATCTATGTCTTCGAGACCGCAGCACTGGCCGATCACCTGCGCCGCGATGCCGCCGACAAGAACTCCAGCCGCGACTTCGGCAAGGACATCATCCCGCACATCGTCAAGCACGGCAAGGCCGTGGCGCACCGCTTCACCAATTCCTGCGTGCGCTCGGCCCAGGAGACGGAGGCCTACTGGCGGGATGTCGGAACCGTCGATGCCTATTGGGAGGCCAACATCGACCTCACCGAAACGCTCCCCGCGCTGGACCTATACGATCAGAACTGGCCTGTCTGGACCTACAGCGAAGTGACACCGCCCGCCAAGTTCGTGCATGACCTCGAAGGCCGGAGGGGCAATGCCGTGGCCTCGCTGGTCTCGGGCGGCTGCATCGTCTCGGGCGCCTCGATCAAGCGCGCCATGCTCTTCACCAATGTGCGGGTGAATTCCTTCTCGTCGCTCGAAGAGGCGGTGGTACTCCCCAACGTGAATATCGGTCGAAATGTTTCACTCAAGAAGGTGGTGATCGACAGCCGCGTCGACATCCCTGAAGGACTCGTTGTCGGGGAGGATCCGGAACTCGATGCCAAGCGATTCCGCCGCACCGCCAGTGGCGTCTGCCTCATCACCAAGCCCATGATCGATCGCCTCGCCACATGAAGGTCCTCTCGGCAGCCGCGGAAATCTACCCGCTGGTGAAGACCGGCGGCCTTGCCGACGTTGTGGGCGCGCTGCCCGCGGCCTTGGCCGGGCAGGGCGTTGCCATGCGCTGCCTCGTGCCAGGCTATCGTCCGGTGATGTCGGCGCTCGGCGGCATCGCGGTGCTGCACCGCTATGCCGACCTCTTCGGCGGACCGGCCAGCCTGGTCGCGGGCAAGGCCGGCGGACTCGATCTCATCGCCATCGATGCGCCGCACCTCTATGACCGGCCCGGCAATCCCTATCTCGGGCCGGACGGCAAGGACTGGCCGGACAATGCCCAGCGTTTCGCGGCACTGTCCCGGGCGGCAGCCGAAGTGGCGCGCGGCATCATTCCCGGCTATCAGCCCGATGTCCTGCACCTGCACGATTGGCAAGCAGCTCTCGCTTCAGTCTATGTGAAGTTCCTTGGCGGACCGAAGACGCTGCTCACCGTCCACAACATCGCCTTCCAGGGACAGTTTCCCGCCTCGATCTTCGCGTCGCTTCAGCTTCCCGCCGCCGCCTTCGCCATCGATGGCGTCGAGTACTACGGCAGCGTGAGCTTCCTCAAGGGCGGTCTGGCAACTGCCAATGCCATCTCGACTGTTAGCCCCTCCTACGCCCAGGAGATCTGCACGCCCGACTATGGCATGGGTCTCGATGGCCTGCTGCGGGCGCGCCACGCGGTGTTGAGCGGCATCGTCAACGGTATCGACGCCACAGTCTGGAACCCGGCCGATGACCGGAACATTGCCGCCACCTACACGGCCAAGACCCTGAACCGCCGCCGCGCCAACAAGCGCGAGGTGGAACGGCGATTCGGGCTCGAGGAAGGCGACGGAATTCTCCACGCAGTGGTGAGCCGCCTCACCTGGCAGAAGGGCATGGACATCTTCGTCGAGTCGCTGGACGAGGTGGTGGCATCGGACGCGCGGCTCGCCCTCATCGGAACCGGCGAGGCGCCTCTGGAGGCCGGTATTCAGGCTGCAAGCCAGCGCCACAAGGGCCGCATCGGCGCCATCATCGGTTATGACGAGGGCCTCTCGCATCTGCTGCAGGCTGGTGCAGACACCATCCTGGTGCCGTCGCGCTTCGAACCATGCGGCCTGACCCAGCTCTATGGCCTTCGTTACGGCTGCGTCCCCGTGGTGGCGCGCACCGGGGGGCTTGCCGATACGGTCATCGATGCCAACGACGCTGCACTCAATGCCAGCGTTGCCACCGGTTTCCAGTTTTCCCCGGTGGATGGACCGGCCCTGCAGCACGCCCTGTCGCGGGCCGCGCGCGTCCATGCGGATGCCAAGGCCTGGAGTTCCATGCAGCGCCGCGGCATGGAGACGGACGTCTCGTGGGACCGGAGTGCCGCCCGCTATGCCGACCTCTACCGCACCCTCACTGCAGCATGAGCAGAACCTCGATGATCGAAACCGTCGCGACCAAGCCGTTCGAGGGCCAGAAGCCCGGCACGTCGGGCCTGCGCAAGAAGGTAGCGGTCTTCCAGCAGCCGCATTATGCCGAGAACTTCATCCAGTCGATCTTCGATGCGCTCGACGGATTTGCGGGCAAGACGCTGGTCATCGGCGGAGACGGCCGATACTACAACAAGGAGGTGGTGCAGATTGCTGTCCGCATGGCGGCCGCCAATGGTTTCGGCAAGGTGATGGCCGGCCGCGACGGGTTGCTCTCCACTCCGGCGGCCTCCAACATCATCCGCAAGTACAATGCTTTCGGCGGCATCATCCTCTCGGCCAGCCACAATCCGGGGGGACCGGACGGGGACTTCGGCATAAAGTTCAACGCCGCCAATGGCGGCCCGGCGCCAGAAAAGATCACGGACGCCATCTACGCCAGGACGAGGGCGATTACGTCCTACAGGATTTTGAATGGACCCGGCGTCGACCTCGGGCGCGTCGGCTCCACAACGGTGGGCGGCATGACCGTCGAGGTAATCGATCCGGTGGCCGATTATGCCGCGTTGATGCAGAAGCTCTTCGACTTCGATGCCATTCGCGATCTGATCCGCAGCGGCTTCACCATGCGGTTCGACGGCATGGGCGCCATCACCGGCCCCTATGGTACAACCATACTCGAAGGCCTGCTCGGCTTCCCCATGGGGACGGTGATGAATGGCATCCCGCTGCCGGACTTCGGCGGCCACCATCCCGATCCCAACCTCGTTCATGCAAAGGAACTCTGCGACCTCGTGCTTTCGCCCACGGGGCCGGACTTCGGCGCGGCCTCGGACGGTGACGGCGACCGTAACCTGATCATCGGCCGCGGCATGTATGTGACGCCGTCGGATTCCCTCGCCATCCTCGCCGCCAATGCTACGCTGGTGCCAGGTTACAAAGATGGGCTTTCCGGAATCGCCCGCTCCATGCCGACCAGTGCCGCTGCCGATCGCGTGGCAGAGAAGCTGCGCATCGCCTGCTATGAGACGCCGACCGGCTGGAAATTCTTCGGCAATCTTCTGGACGCGAACCTGGCCACGCTCTGCGGCGAGGAAAGCTTCGGCACGGGCTCGAACCATGTGCGCGAGAAGGACGGGCTCTGGGCCGTGCTGATGTGGCTCAACATCCTGGCGCGGCGGCGCGAGAGCGTGGCGGACATCGTGCGAGGACATTGGCGGGCCTTTGGCCGCAACTATTATTCGCGCCACGACTACGAGGAAGTGGACGCCGACGCAGCGAACGGACTGATGGCGGCGCTGCGCGAGAAGCTGCCCAGGCTCAAGGGCAATCACGGCATCGAAGCGGCGGATGATTTTGCCTATGACGATCCGGTCGATGGGTCGCGGACCACCGGCCAGGGCATCCGCCTGCTCTTCG
>JBGSNJ010000495.1:0-2359 GCA_041739715.1 Aestuariivirga sp. | reverse complement strand
CCAGCAGCAACAGGTGCCAGGGATTATAGGCCATGGCCACGGCACGAAGGCGCGACGCCTGCGCCGTTCCGGCCGCGTCAGCGGTCAGCACCGGGTCGGCACAGGTGAATTCGAAGCGGAACGGAAAACCGCCCCAGCGCTCTTCGCTGCAGTCGAGGCGCTGGCCGCGTTCGGCCAGCGCCGCGCGGCGCTCGGCTACCGCCATCTGGGCCAGGCTGGAGGCGATGATCCAATAGGCACTCCAGGCAAGGCCCAAGGCCAGAACGGCAAACAGGGGGAACAGCATGCGCCAGGGACGTGGCGCCGGCTTTTGCTCTTTCATCGCGATCGACATCTTTGTAAACAGCGCAAACCATGCCGGAATTCTGGGTCTTTGGCTACGGCTCGCTGATGTGGAAGCCGGGCTTTGCCTTTCTTGACAGCGAGCCCGCGCTGCTGCGCGGGCTGCACCGCCGGCTTTGCGTGCTCTCGCATGTGCATCGCGGCACGCCTGAACGGCCGGGACTGGTACTGGGCCTCGACCGTGGCGGCTCCTGTCATGGGATGGCTTTCCGCATCGGCCCGGAGCATCGCGCGGCGACGCTCGACTATCTGCGCGCCCGCGAACAGGTGACCATGGTCTATCTCGAACAGGTCAAGCCCATCACCCTCATCGGCAGTGGCCGCAGGGTGGAAGCGGTCACCTATGTGGTCGACCGCAGCCACAGGCAATATGCGGGACGGCTGGATGACGCGCAGCTGGCCGAACTTGTGCGCCAGGGCGAAGGCCAGTCCGGGGCCTGCCATGACTATGTGCGCAATACCGTGGCGCATCTGCGCGACATGCAGATCCACGACGCCGGTCTCGAACGGCTGATGCGACGGCTGGAGCCTTAGGCGGCAATCTTCTCGGAGGCCGGCTTCATCGCGGCGGCCAGATCGCCGAGCACCGCCACTGCGGCCGCATCGCCACGTGCCAGGAGATGCACGTGGATTTCGTCCGCCATCAGGTTCTGGGCGCCATTGGGGCCGTCCCAGTCATCCGGAAACCGCCCGGCGCGCAAGACCTCCCGCCTACCGTCACCATGGCGGCGCACGGCCAGAAACACCGCGCCCGGCAGCGGCGGGCAGGACCCCGCCGGATAGATGGAGTGGATGTAGGTCTGGCCCGAAGCGCCACGCCAGTACCAGAAGCGCTCGCCGATCCCGAGATCGTCAGGCAGTTTTGCAGAGATGGGGAAGCCGTTCAGCATGAGAACAAAACTAGAACAAAATACCGAAGCTGTCAAGCCCTCCCTCAGCTACATTTGGAGAACCCGCAGGACAGGCAGGTGGCGCAGCCCTCCTGGAAGACCAGCGCGCGCTCGCCGCAGCGAGGGCAGGCGCTGCGTTTCGGCCCTCCGTCATCGCCCGATGCCACCGTCGCGTTCAGGGACACAGGCGCCTTGAGAAACCCGATCTCCAGCATGTGCCGCTCGATGATGCCGCCGATGGCCGCCAGGAGGCTTGGCACATAGCGCCCCTCCATCCACTGTCCGCCGCGCGGATCGAAGACGGCCTTCAGCTCTTCCACCACGAAGCCCACGTCGCCGCCGCGGCGGAACACGGCGGAGATCATGCGGGTGAGCGCCACGGTCCAGGCATAATGTTCCATGTTCTTCGAGTTGATGAAGATCTCGAAGGGGCGCCGCACGCCGTCGAGCACGATGTCGTTCATGGTGATGTAGATGGCATGGTCGCTCTCGGGCCAGCGCAGCTTGTAGGTGAAGCCGGGCAGAACCTCGGCACGATCGAGCGGCGCCTGCGCCACGGACTGCGCGGTCGAGAGCACCGATCCCGTGATGTCGTTGGGCCGGAAGGTCGTGCAGCCCTTGAGGCCCATGTCATAGGCCTGCTCGTAGACCGCCTTGAAGTCGTCGAAGGGAAGATCGGCCGGGACATTGATGGTCTTCGAGATGGAGCTGTCGACATGGCGCTGCACTGCCGCCTGCATGCGGAGATGGGCGGCCGGATCCAGCGTCTCGGCGGTGACGAAGGCCTCGGGCGGCGGTGCGTCGCCATGCAGCTCGCGCCAGACGCCCAGCGCATAGTCGGTCACGCGCTCGCTGCGGCTGCTGCCGTCGGGTTGCAGGATGCGGCGGTCGTATCCCAGGCTGAAGATCGGTTCGATGCCGCTCGACACGTTGCCGGCGAAAAGCGAGATGGTGCCGGTCGGTGCGATCGAGGTGAGCAGGCCGTTGCGGATGCCATGCGCGGAGATCTGCGCCTGCAGGTCCTTCGGCAAGCTGGCCGCGTGACCGGACATGCCGAAGCGGGCGGGATCGAAGAGCGGAAAGGCGCCGCGCTCCCTGGCAAGATCGGCACTGGCGCGATAGGCGGC
>JBGSNJ010000396.1:0-1856 GCA_041739715.1 Aestuariivirga sp. | reverse complement strand
CAGGTCGGTGTGGTGCGCCCCGCCGAACTGGGCGCCGACGTCTGCCACATGAACCTGCACAAGACTTTCTGCATCCCCCATGGCGGTGGCGGCCCGGGCATGGGCCCCATCGGCGTGAAGGCCCATCTGGCACCCTTCCTGCCGGGCCATAGCGTGGTCGATGGCGTGAACCCCGCCGCTGGGCGCGACCAGTCGCAGGGTGCCGTTTCTGCCGCCCCTTGGGGCTCCGCATCCATCCTGCCGATCTCCTGGACCTACATCGCCATGATGGGCGGTGATGGCCTGCGCAAGGCGACGATCATGGCGATCCTCAATGCCAACTACATCGCAAGACGCCTCGCGCCGCATTTTCCCATCGTCTACACCGGCCCCGGCGGCTTCATCGCGCATGAGTGCATCATCGACCTGCGCTGGCTCAAGGAACGCACCGGCCTGTCGGTCGAGGACGTGGCCAAGCGCCTGGTGGACTATGGCTTCCATGCGCCGACCATGTCGTTCCCGGTGGCCGACACGCTGATGATCGAGCCCACCGAGTCCGAGAGCAAGCGCGAGCTTGACCGCTTCTGCGACGCCATGATCGAGATCCGCAAGGAGATCGCCGAGGTGGAAGAGGGCCGGTCCGACCGCAGCGACAATGTGCTCCGGAATGCGCCGCACACGCACCGCCTGCTGCTGGGCGACTGGAAGCACCCCTATTCGAAGGAAAAGGCCTTCTTTCCGCTGAAGGGATATCCGAACGACAAGTATTGGCCGCCGGTGGCCCGCGTCGATAACGTTTACGGCGACCGGAACCTCGTCTGCACCTGTCCGCCCATAGCGAATTACATGGACGCGGCGGAGTAGTCCGCGACGGAATTTGACGTATCGGAACGTCTGAGATGGCAGGGGAGGACCTCATGCGTTTTCAGACGGCCGCCATCATTGCGTTTCTCGCCTCCGCACCAGCTGCAGGCGCGCACGACCTCAAGCATCTGCCACTTGGTGACACGCTCCGATCGAAGGCGCCGGCGGTGGGCCATATCTGGCCCTGCCGCATCGATCCCCGGGCAGGCGGCGCGCAGGTCAATGGCCCCTGGATCGATCTGGAGGCCGGCACCTACGACAAGACCGCCAAGGCGGTGGTGGGCGGCAAGGTGACGTGGCCACATGTCTTCGAGATCCGGCGCGACGGCGACCGCCGGGTCTTCTTCACCAATGCTCTGCCGGACCACGGCACCGGGGTCTTTCCGATCCGGCCGGGTAGCGAGGCCTACAAGTATGACCGCAATCCACATCACATCCAGCCGCAGCGCATAGGCTTCAGCCTGCCGGCCGATCCGGAGCTGGCGGAGCGCCCGACCTGCGCGCCCGGTGTGGTGGGTATTCTGCTGACCGGCGTGCCGCTGTACAGCGCGCTGGATGCGCCCGGCCGCGATGCCGTGGCCCATGAGGTGCAGGACAGCTGCGAAGGCCATCCCCAGCCAGCCGGCATCTATCACTATCACTCGCTCAGTCCCTGCGCGCTCAGCCGGCAGCAGCCCGGACAGCACGGGCAGCTGGCCGGCTATGCCGTCGATGGCTTCGGCATCTTCGGCCCCTACGGAGAGGCGGGCGAAGCGCTGACCAGTGCCGATCTCGACGCCTGTCACGGGCACAGCCATGAGATCGACTGGGATGGCGAAAGACGCGTCATGTATCACTATCACGGCACGCCCGATTTTCCCTACACGGTGGGATGCCTTCGGGGCGGGCACAGCCGCGATGTGGTCCGCATCCTCAGCGGTCCGCCGCCGCGATAGGGGCGATGGCGGAGGGAGCGGACTCTACGCCGCTGCCGGCGGCAGCACTGGCGGGCGGCTGATCGCGGCGACCTCGAT
>JBGSNJ010000300.1:0-1560 GCA_041739715.1 Aestuariivirga sp. | reverse complement strand
GGGAGCGCTGGCCGCGCTGGCCGACCAGGCGTGGCTTGCCCGCGTGAAGGCCCAGGTTGCCGACGCGCGCGAGGCACTCTCGGTGATTGCGAGGGCCAATGGGCTGGAGCCGCTGCCGTCGGGGACGAACTTCGTGACGATGGATTGCGGCGGCGACGGGGCGTTCGCCCGGCGCTTCCTGCAAGGTCTGATAGAGCGGGACGTCTTCGTGCGGATGCCCTTCGTCGCACCGCAGGATCGGTGCATCCGCGTAAGTTGCGGACGGTCGGCTGACCTAGATGCTTTCGCCAGAGCATTACCAGAGGCTTTAAAGGCTGCCGTGTGCGATTGACGCGGATGTGACTTTCCTTCCAGCCGCCGGAAGCTTGCAGAGTTCGGCTCGTTGAATTCAATCTTTGGAGGATATCCATGCGGATCAGCGTAGCAGGTGCGGCGTTCCTCATCTTTCTGGGCGGTGCCGCCTATGCCCAGGATGGTGGCGGGATGCCGATGATGCATGAAATGGACGGCATGATGATGATGATGGCCCCGGAAGGCGCATCTGCCGCGACTCAAGCTTACGTCGATGCGATGAATGCCATGAGCATGGCCATGATGACGCCCTTCAGCGGTGATCCGGACGTGGATTTCATCCGCGGTATGATCCCGCACCATCAGGGCGCGGTCGATGCGGCGAGGGTGGTTCTGGAGAACGGGGACGACCCCGAGGTGCGGGCCTTCGCCGAAAAGGTGATTGCGGCACAAGAGGCCGAGATCGCCTGGATGAACGACTGGCTGGCGACGAACGCGCCCTGATCAGCCCTTCGCCACCACCCGCGCGGCGGCGGTCAGCGCACCCTCGCCGTGCGGGATGCCAAGCGCGACCATCCCCGCCTCCATCACCGCGAGCGCCCCGAGTGTCATATGGGCGTTGACGTGGCCCATATGCGCCACGCGCAAGAAACCGTCGCCACCGGGGTCGCCCGGTGCCGACATGCCGAGGCCAATCCCGAGCGTGACGCCCGCCTCGCGCTCGGTCCATTCGCGCAGCCGCGTGGCGTAGGGCGCACCCATCCGGGCCGAAGTGACGGACCGGCCCCGGTTCGCGGGATCTTCCACATTTAGCGCAATGGCCGGGTTGCCCTGCCGCCAGGCATCGAAGGCAGTCCAGACGGTGCGGGCCAGCGTCTCGTGACGTGCCCAGATCGCCGGCAGCGTTTCTTCGGCGATCATGTCCAGCGCCTCGCGCAGGCCGTATAGGTGGTGGGTAGGCGCCGTCCCGCAGAAGTACTGCCAGTACTCCGGCCCCTGGCTGCGCGGCATCCAGTTCCAGTAGGGCGTGCGCAGGTCCGACCGGCGGCATTCCTCGGCGGCACGGGGCGAGAACCAGACAAACGCCAGCCCTGGCGGTGTCATCAGCCCTTTCTGGCTGGCGGCCACCGTCACGTCCACGCCCCAGTCGTCCATCCGGTATTCATCGCACCCAAGCGAGGCGATGCAGTCGATCGCGAGCAAGGCCGGATGGCCTGTCGCATCGAGCAGCGCGCGCAGCGCCCGCACGTCGCTGCGCACCGAACTGGC
>JBGSNJ010000296.1:0-2020 GCA_041739715.1 Aestuariivirga sp. | reverse complement strand
AGCCCTGAAACGAGAAAGCCCGGCCGAAGCCGGGCTTTTCAGTTTCCGTCGCTTGCTTCAGATCACCGCGGGAGGATCGGTCGGGCGCCGCTCCGACATGAAGCGGTCGAACTCGTCCTGATCCTTGGCACGGCGCACCTTTTCCACGAAGTCGCGGAAGGCCTTCTGTTCGTCCTCCAGCTTGCGGCGCTCCTCGTCGAGGCGCTTCAGCTGCTCGGCCTTGTAGGCGTCGAAGGCAGCGTTGCCGGAACCGGCAAAGCCGTAGCTCGCCCTCTGCTGCCAGCTGCCGAAGTCAGGCTTCTTGATGCCAGCCCATGGAGCCGCCTGGCTGGACGAGCCCCGCCACATTTCGCCGTTCTTCCACTTGAGGAAGAGCGCCACGAGGCCGATGGGCCAGAAAATCACGAAGCCGGCGACCATTGCGCCGATCTCCCACGCGGACCAGGGCGCCTTGAGACCCTTGCCGCAGCGCTGGCTGCGATGGGTTTCGCCCATCTGTTCGAAACCGGTCGAAGCCGAATGTGTCATCTCGATCCTCTCCTTCTGACAAGTTGACGCATCAACAGATAGGAAGCCCCGTCCTGCCTTCAATCAAAATCGGACCTGTTGCGAAATTATGTCGGAATGCGTAACCCTCCCGCTTGAATTCCGAGAGAGGCTTCCCATGACCCAGCACAAGATTGCCATGCTCACCGCAGGAGGCCTCGCACCCTGCCTCTCCTCGGCGGTCGGCGGGCTCATCGAACGCTATTCGGAACTGGCCCCGGACGCGCCGATGATCGGCTATCTCGCTGGATACAAAGGCCTCTTGCAGGGCAATTCGATTCCGGTGACGCCCGAGGTGCGGCGCCGCGCCCATGTGCTGCACGAGCATGGCGGAACGCCCTTGGGCAACAGCCGGGTCAAGCTCACCAATGTGGCGGATTGCGTCAAGCGCGGCCTGGTGAAGGATGGTGAGGAACCGCTCAAGGTTGCCGCCTCGCAGCTGGTGAAGGACGGCATCACCATCCTCCACACCATCGGCGGCGACGACACCAACACCACCGCCGCCGACCTCGCGGCCTATCTCGCCGCCAACGGCTATGGCCTTACCGTCGTTGGCCTGCCCAAGACCATCGACAATGACGTGATCCCGATCCGCCAGACGCTCGGCGCCTGGACCGCCGCCGACCAGGGCGCACGCTTCTTCGAGAATGTCGTCAACGAGCAGTCCACATCCTCGCGCCAGCTCATCATCCACGAAGTCATGGGCCGCCATTGCGGCTGGCTCACCGCCGCCACGGCGCGGGCCTGGCGCGAACGCCTGGATGCCATGGCGTTCCTGCCCGAGTTCAACCTGTCGCGCCGCCACAAGGACCTGGACGCCGTTTATGTGCCCGAGTCGCCCATCGACATCGAGGCGGAGGCGAAGCGGCTGAAGTCGGTCATGGACGAGAAGGACTCGGTCATCATCTTCGTCAGCGAAGGTGCCTGCGTCAGCGAGATCGTGGCCGAGCTGGAAGCGCGCGGCGAAAAGGTGGATCGCGACGCCTTCGGCCACGTCAAGCTTGACCAGGTCAAGGTGGGCGACTGGTTCGGCAAGCAGTTCGCCAAAAAGATCGGCGCCGACAAGACTCTGGTGCAGAAGTCGGGCTACTTCGCGCGATCCGCGGCCTCGAACAAGGCCGATCTCGACCTCATCCGCGCCATGGTCCATGTCGCGGTGGACTCGGCCCTCGCCGGCGTTTCGGGCGTCATCGGCCATGACGAGGCGCGCGGCGACGAGCTGCGCGCCATCGAATTCCCGCGCATCAAGGGCGGCAAGCATTTCGACACGGCAACACCGTGGTACCGCGACATGCTGCGCGCCATCGGACAGGAGCGTTGATATCATGAGTCTCGGGATCGGAGTCATCGGGGCCGGCATCATGGGTGCGGATCATGCCCGCATCATCGCGGGCCAGATCGCCGGCGCGCATCTGGTGGCCATCGCCGATGCCGATCTGGCGCGCGCCCGCAGCGTGGCCGCCGAGACCGGCGC
>JBGSNJ010000270.1:0-14567 GCA_041739715.1 Aestuariivirga sp. | reverse complement strand
GCCGACCTCGCCGCCCTCCCCCGCGCTGAGCGCCGCGAAGCGCGCCAGATAGGATGCCGGATGCACGCGGCGAAGATCCTCGTCGCTTGCCATCGCAGCAGAGCTGACATCGAGTTGCGCCGTAAGGCCGGAGACATCGAGCAGGCTCTTGAGCCGGCGCTTGCTATCAGGCGACTCGGCATAGTCCGAGCCACTCGGCGGCTGCACCCAGCCGCCCACCGGAAAGATCAGGGCATGGGACTTCCCCGCATGCCAGAAACAGCGCTCATCGGTGAGCAAGAGGGTTGAAGCCGCCGTCATCTGCCATCACGCCATGCGGCGGCCAACTTCCTGAAGCGCAGGTTTCTTCGGAGGCGAAAGACGGCGGTCCAGGTAACGGGCAAAGTCGTGAATCTCGCGCTCGAGCCAACTGAAGGGTCCTGGCCTTGCCAGCGGAGAGGACGAGCCCCGGTGTATTCCCTCCACCACGAACTTGTCTTCGGCATTGACCTTGTCGAAGAAGGTCAAGGTTGCTTCGAGCCACTCCGGAAGCTTGTCGCCAAGTCCCGCACAGACCTCGGGCGCAACCGCGAGCCCGAAACGCACATGAACGTGGTCAACGTCCTTCGGATGGAGCGAAAGATACCACATGTGGTCGGGCGCCAGCACGTACATGTGGCTGGGAAACACCGTCGGCATGATTGAGGTGTAGCGCCACCGGCCTTCGAGATGCGTGTTGTCGGGATGGGCGCGGCCATACTTCGCGGTCTCGTCCTTCTCGAAGGTCTGCCAGGTGAAGGCATCGAAGACCTTTTCCGGAAACTTGGTGGCCTCCACCGGAAACCACGCGCCAACCGTCTCTCGATGGGCGACTGGAAGGTGATATCCCTCCATGAAGTTCTCGGTCAGCAGCTTCCAGTTCGTGTTCCACAGATGGTCCTGCAACGCGACCGACACATATTTGTCGAGCCGGTAGCGCGAGACTTCGGGTTCCAGCTCGCGCAGCAGTTCCGCCACAGGCGGAGCCTCGTCGTTAAGGGTGACATAGATCCAGCCTTCCCAGATCTCGGTCCTGATTTCGGGCAGCCGATAGCCCTTCTTCTCGAACTCCGGATCACGGCCCTGCATGTGTCCGGCCCCGATGACACGGCCATCGATGTCATAGGTCCAGCCGTGATACGGGCAGGTAATGCGTTGGCAATTGCCGCGGTCCTGCAGCAGCGTCATCATCCGGTGCAGGCAGACATTGGCGAAGGAACGGATGCCACCATCTCGGCCACGCACACAGTAGATGGGCTGTCCGGCGATGTTCCAGGTCACGTAGTCACCGGGGTTTGGAATATCGGCAGCGAGGCCTGGACATAGCCAGTCCGCCCGAAAGATTCGCGCCAGTTCAAGCTTGGCGATCTCCGCATCGGAGTAGATTGCAGGCGGAACCGTAAAGGCCTCGTCCAGCGAGGACCGTGCAACCTTCTTCAGGCCCTTAAGGATTTCCGTCGCATGGGCGCTCAGTTCCATCGCTGCCTCCATCACTCCGGGATTACCGCCGTCGCTTCGATCTCGACGATCCACTCGGGGCGCGCCAGTGCGGTGATGACGAGGCCGGTGGAGCACGGGAAGACGCCTTTCAGCCATTTGCCCATCTCGCGGTAGACGTCCTGGCGGTAGCGGATGTCGGTGAGATAGACCACGATGCGGCAGATGTGATCCATGTTGCCGCCGGACTCTTCCATCAGCATCTTGATGTTGGCCATGGTCTTGGCGGTCTGCTGCGTGGCGTCGCCCAGATGCAGGGACTCGCGCGTGTCGAGGTCCTGGCTTACCTGGCCGCGCAGGAACACCGTCGTGCCCCGCGCCACCACGGCCTGGCACAGGTCGTTGTCCAGCTTCTGCTCGGGATAGGTGTCCTTGGTGTTGAAGGGGCGGATTCGCTTGTGCGCGGTCATGTGAGATCCTTACTCTGCAGCCTTGCTCATTTGCGTCGCGAACCAGCGGCTGACAGCGCTGTCGCCCGTGGTCCGTGTCATCTTGCCCATCACCTTGTCCGACAGGCCCGCCGCATTCTGCACGAAATCCAGTGAATTGTTCCAGTCGAAGTTTCGGTAGACCGCCGCCAGATGCGCGAAGGGCGGCGACTGGGCAAAGAGCTGGAAGGTCAGCCGGTGCCCGGCATAGTCGGAGTTGAGCAGGTCGCGGGCGAAGGCCAGCAGCTTGCGCCGGTCGTCGGACACCCATTCCTCGTTGATGGTGTAGAACTTCTCCAGCCATTCGCCCGATCCGGCGGCCCGGAACGTGGCGGCGTCGGGGGTCACGCAGATCTGTCCGCCGCAGAGTTCGCGCGCGATGTGCATGACCCGCGGCAGGTTGGTGAAGGCATGCACGCGGCCGGTCATCAGCAGCGACTGGTTCGGCATCAGCAATCCGCCGGGGCTTCTTTCGGTCATGGCGATGGCCGCAGTCAGGTGGGCGTTGATGCCTTCGCGCCAGACGGCAAGCTCCGCCAGCTTCTCCTGCACCGCCTGCTGCTTGTCGAGCCCGGTCTGGCGCACGTTGAACAGCGCGGCGCCAATCATCATGTCGGCCACCTTGAGGGTGCGCTGCACGAATGCGAAGGCCGAGTAGCGGTGCAGCGTGGCGCGGATGAACATGGCCGCCCGGGTGTGCCGGTAGAACAGCACGTTCTCCCAGGGGATCAGGACGTTGTCGAAGACGACGAGCGAGTCGATCTCGTCGAACTTGTTGGCCAGCGGATAGTCCTCGGCCGGAGCGCGGCCCGCAAAACCGGTGCGGGAAATGAATTTCAGGTTCGGCGACGAGAGATCGCAGATGAAGCCCACCGCGTATTCCGAAAGCTTCTCGTCGCCCCAGTTGGCGATGGTGGGCTTGGTGAAGGCCTGGTTGGCATAGGCGGCGGCGGTCTCGTACTTGGCGCCGCGCACGATGATGCCCGCGTCGGTCTCCTTCACCACATGCAGCAGCATGTCGGGGTCCTGCTCCTGCGGGCGCTTCGAGCGGTCGCCCTTGGGATCGGTGTTTGCCGAGACATGGAAGGGATCGTGTTTGATCACCTTGTCGATGTGGTTGGCTATATTCTTGGAGAACTGCGGATCGACCTCGTTGAGCACGTCCTGCCCGTCGAAGAGTGACCACATCTCGCCCACCGTCTCGTCGCCCACGCGCGTCACCACGCCGCCGATGTCGTGGAAGATCGCGTCGGTGGCCCGGCGCTTCTCCCACCAGTCCTGCTGGGTATAGGGAAGCTTGAGGCCCACTGCGTAGTCCTCGCCATCGATGCGCGAGGTCATCACGTCACGCGTCGCCGGGTCATGCTGCATGTCGTAGATGCGGGCGCGGATATCGACCAGCGGCTTGAACATGGGATGGCGCGTCACGTCCCTGACGCGCTCGCCGTTGATATAGACCTCGCGCCCGTCGCGGATCGAGTCGCGGTACTGTTCGCCTGTCCTGATCATGCGAAACTCCTTCGTGATGTGCCGTGGGGTCCACGGCGCTTGCGCCCATTCGCAGCGCAGATTGGCATGGACAGTGGCTTCGGAAAAATAGATAATATCTCCACACTGAATAGCTTTTCTCGATGCTGCAATATACGCTGCGCCAAATCGAATACGCCATCGCCATCCAGGATCACGGCTCGGTCGCCGCCGCCTCGGCTGCCCTCGGCGTTGCCCAGCCAACCCTTTCGGCGGCGCTGGCCAAGCTCGAGGACCAGATCGGCCTGCAGCTCTTCATCCGCCACCATGCGCAAGGTGTCAGCCCATCGCCCGCCGGGCGCCGCTTCCTGGCGGAGGCCCGCAACCTCCTCACCCATGCCCAGGACCTGCAGCGCGAATCCGCCGCCGCAGGCACGGCCATCGAGGGGACGCTCTCGCTGGGCAGCTTCACCACCATCGCACCGGCCTTCGTGCCGCAGCTCATCGCCAGCTTCGGCGCGCGTTTTCCGCGCGTCATGCTCCGCCTCGAGGAAGGAACCCAGGACCAGCTCTATGCAGGCCTGCGCAGTGGCCGTTTCGACCTCGGCCTGCTTTATGACATCGACACGCCCCAGGACCTCGCGATCACCGCACTCGCGGCCTTCGCCCCCTATGTCCTCCTGCCGGCAAGGCATAGCCTCAACCGGCAGAAACACGTGCCGCTCTATGCCCTGCGCGATGAGCCGTTCATCCTGCTCGACATCGCCCCAAGCCGGACCTACTTCACCCGCATCCTCGCCGAGGCCGGCATTACGCCGAAGCTCGCCTTTGCCTCGCCCTCGCTGGAAGTGGTGCGCGGCCTCGTCGGCCAGGGCCTCGGCTATTCGATCCTGGTCACGCGGCCGCATGGCGACCGGTCCTACTCCGGCGAAGCGCTCGCCGTGCGCCCCATCTCCGAAACGGTGGAGCGCGGCGTCATCGCGCTTGCAGCGCTGCGGCAAATGCGCAAAACCCGCCTGGTCTCGGCCTTCGAGGCGCATTGCATCGACTACTTCAAGACCACGGAGCACCTGACGTGAGCGAGGCCTCGGCCACCATCATCGGCGCCGGTATCGTCGGCATGTCTACTGCCGCCTTCCTGCAGCGCAGCGGTTACAAGGTCACGGTCATCGATCGGCTTCCGCCCGGCGAGGGCTGCTCCTTCGGCAATGCCGGCGGCATCGCCTTTGCCGAGATCGCGCCGACCATCCATCCCAAGGTGTTGCTGAAGATCCCCGGCTGGCTCATGGATCCTCTGGGGCCACTCACCATCCGCTGGTCCTATCTGCCCAAGGCCCTCCCATGGTTTCTCGCGGCGGGACGCAATGCCCTGCCGGACCGGGTCCGCGCCATCACAGCCGCCCGTGCCGATCTGGCGCTGCGCTGCGTTGCTGACTTCGAGACGTTGCTGAAGGAGAAGGGTGCGGCCGACCTCATCCGGTATCAGGACACGCTGCGGGTCTACGACACCGAGCAGCAGTTCCAGGCCGAAGAAGCAGAGCGCGAAACCAAGAAGTCCTTCGGCTTCGAGATGAAGACCATCTCGGGCGACGAGGCGCGCGAGCTCGAACCTGCCCTCGGACCCAGCGTTCACCGCGCCGCCTTCCACGGCGGATGGTACTTCGTCACCAACCCCGAACGCGTGGTCAAGACCATTGCCGAGGATGTCACACGCAATGGCGGCCGCATCATCGCCGATGACGTCGCCGCCATCGAGCGCGATGGCGGCAGGGCGACCGCTCTGCAATTGAAGGCCGGCGGACGTCATGCGCTGGACCGGCTGGTGATCTGCGCTGGCGCCTACTCGCATCTGCTGGGCCGACAGCTCGGCGAAAGATTCCTGCTCGAGGCCGAGCGCGGCTACCACATGGTGCTGCCCAACTCCGGCGTAACCCTGTCGCGCTCCATCACCTATGCCCGCACGCCGGGCGCCGCCACGCCCATGGACATGGGCCTGCGCCTCGCCGGCACTGACGAATTCGCCGGTCTCGATGCGGAACCCAACTACGCCCGCGCCGATGCGCTGTGGAAGACCTTCAAGATGGTGCTGCCGGGCTTGCGCGAACCCGATGCCGCAACGACGCGCTGGATGGGCCGCCGCCCCGGCACGCCGGATTCGCTCCCCGTCATCGGACCGTCGAAGACGGCGTCGAATGTCTGGTACGGCTTCGGACACGGCCACATGGGCCTCACCTGGGGGCCGACCACCGGGCGCCTGATCGCCGAGATCATGACCGGCAGCCGCAGCAACATCGACCTCTCACCCTTCCGGGCGGATCGCTTCTAGCTCACCAGGTTAGCGTCTTCGTGTTTTCGGCAAACAGAGCACTCCCGGTCAATTCGGGATTGCCGACCTTCAGCCCAGGCAACAAATCCGACTCGTTCACGCCGTAGTGCTTCATGCACATGGGGCAGACCAGAATGACTGCTCCCGCCTCCAGCAATGAGGCAATGGCCCTCTGCTGCTCGGCATATTCTTCGGCATTCGCCTTGCTCGCAGCAAGCACCGCCCTGTCATTCATGAAGACGGTCAGCGCATGGCCGCGTTTCAACTGATTGCCGCCGAAGTTGAACGCCATGTTGATGCGATGGCCATCTTCGCTGGTCAGGTTGATGAATAGCGGATCCGCGTTGCCCGCCAGCGTTGCCCCCGCACTCACTGCGCCGGCAATCGTCGTGGCCAAGACAACTCCTGCAACCTTCCGTCTGGAACGATTCATGTCTTTCTCCTATGATCTGAACCGAACCTTAAGAACCAGCGCTCCTCGCCAGGTTGACCTGAATCAAGTTGCGCTTGGTTCGTCGCCGTTCAAAAGTTGCGTGGAATGTGGCGCTGCAAGCCGAATCAAGCGCTTCGCTGAAGCGGCGTTTTGACAATTAGCAGCGGCATGGCTCCTATGCTGCAAATTCATTGGGAACTCTCACATGACAACCCCCGCACCACAGCCGGTGAAGCTCGCGGACTATCGCCCTTCGCCTTACAGCATCGATTCGGTCGATCTGCAGATTTCCCTCGATCCCGAGGCCACGCGGGTGCGCAGCCGGCTTGCCATCCGCCCCAACCCCGCCAGCACTGAGGCCGGCGCTCCGCTGGTCCTTGACGGCGAGAACATTGCGCTGTCCGCTATCCTGTTGGATGGCATGCCGCTCGCTGCAGACTCCTATGTGATCTCGCCGCGCTCGCTCACCATCGCCAGCGTGCCGCAAGAGCCCTTCCGTCTCGAGATCGAGACCATCTGCAATCCGCAGACCAATACCGCGTTGTCGGGTCTCTACATGTCGAACGGCATCTACTGCACGCAGTGCGAGGCCGAGGGCTTCCGCCGCATCACCTACTTCCTCGACCGGCCCGATATGATGGCGCGCTACCGCGTCCGCATCGAGGCTCCAAGAGAGGGTTTCCCGGTCCTGCTGTCCAACGGCAATCCGGTGGAGCGCGGCGAGCTCGATGGCGGGCGCCACTTCGCCTTGTGGGACGACCCGTTCCCCAAGCCCACCTATCTCTTCGCGCTCGTCGCCGGCGATCTTGCCGCCGTCACCGACCACTTCGTCACGGCGTCGGGCCGCAAAGTCGATCTTGGTATCTATGTCGAGCGCGGGAAAGAAAACCGCTGCGCCTGGGCCATGCAGTCGCTCAAGGAGTCGATGCGCTGGGACGAAGAGGCCTTCGGCCGCGAATACGACCTCGAAGTCTTCAACATCGTCGCCGTCCCGCACTTCAACATGGGCGCGATGGAGAACAAGGGCCTCAACATCTTCAACGACAAGTACATCCTGGCGCTGCCCGAGACCGCCACCGATGCCGACTACGTGAACATTGAGTCGATCATCGCGCATGAGTACTTCCACAACTGGACCGGCAATCGCATCACCTGCCGCGATTGGTTCCAGCTCTGCCTCAAGGAGGGCCTGACCGTCTTCCGCGACCAGGAATTCACCTCCGACCTGCGTTCACGCGCGGTGAAGCGGATCAACGACGTCAAGACGCTGCGGGCCCGCCAGTTTCCCGAGGACGGCGGACCGCTCGCCCATCCGGTGCGGCCGTCCTCCTATATCGAGATCAACAACTTCTACACGCCCACTGTCTACGAGAAGGGCGCCGAACTCTGCCGCATGATGAAGACCCTCATCGGCGCGTCGGCCTTCCGCAAGGCCATGGACCTCTACTTTGCACGCCATGACGGCGAAGCCGCGACGGTGGAAGACTTCGTCGCCTGCATGGCCGACGCCTCTGGTCGCGATCTCTCGCAGTTCTTCCGCTGGTACGAACAGGCGGGCACGCCGCGGGTGATTGCGGAGGCCCGGCACGATCCGCACACCCGCAGCCTCGAACTCACGCTTGAACAGCGCGCGCCAGCGACACCCGGACAGCAGACCAGCTTGCCCCTGCACATCCCGCTCGGCATCGGCCTTGTCGGCCCGGACGGCGAGGAGCTTCCGCTCGATCTCGAAGGCACCGGCGCCCTCAATGCGCCTTTGATCGAGCTGACCGAACAGAGGCAGGTGTTTCGTTTCCGCAACCTGCCGCGGAAACCCGTGGTGTCCCTCAATCGCGGATTCACGGCACCGATACAACTCACCCTCAATGCCATGCCGGCCGAACAGATCTTCCAGATGGCGCATGATCGCGACAGCTTCAACCGCTGGGAGGCCGGGCAGATGCGCAGCAAGGCGCTGATCCTTGCTGCCATTGCCGGGTCGCCGGCCTCTGCCGATGTCGCAGCCTATGCCGGCGCCCTGGAAAGGGTTCTGAAGGACGCGACCGTAGACCAGGCCTTCAAGGCGCTCATGCTGGGTCTGCCGGGCGAAGCGGAGATTGCCGCGGCGATCGGGCGCGACGTCGATCCGGACGCAGTTGCCGCAGCGCGAGACGGTATTCGGCGCGATCTGGGCCAGGCATTGTGGCCAACACTGATGGACCTGTGGAAGGCGACGGCGGCCATCACGCCTTATCGCCCCGATCCGGCCGGCACGGCCCGGCGCAGCCTTCGCTATGCAGTGCTCCAGCTTTTCATGCTGGCTGACCCCCAGAGGGCATCCGGCCTGGCGCAGTCCGAGATCGAAGCAGCCGACAGCATGACGGCCGAGATCGGCGCCCTATCCGCCCTGATCCAGGTCGCCGGCCCGGCCCGCGAGGCCGCACTTGACGGGTTCCTCGCCCGCCATGGAACGGACCCGCTGCTGGTCGACAAGTGGCTGATGCTGAACGCGCAGTGCGCCGGCGGCGATCCTGCCGCACGTATCGTGCGGCTGACGGCCCATCCCGCGTTCGACTGGCGCACGCCCAACCGGGTCTATGCCCTGATCTCGGCCTTTGCCGCAGGAAACATCGCGGGATTCAATGCCGCGGATGGTGAAGGCTATCGTGTGGTCGCAGATGCCGTGATCACGCTGGATGGCATTAATCCGCAGGTTGCGGCACGGGTTGCCACCGGTTTCCGCAGCTTCCGGATCTTCGAAAGCCGGCGCCGCCAGGCTGCCCAGGATGCGCTCGACCACATCCTCGCGCAGCCAGCGCTTTCGCCGGATTGCTTCGAAATCGCCTCGCGGATCGCCAGAGCTTAAGTCTTTGCTTACCATCTGGACAAAGCTCACCGATTTCGAATCAATAGCGGGTGATTCGGAGCGGTCTGGGGAGGCGGCTCTGAGTCCCTGATGCCCTCCCGGGCAGCGGCGCGAGACGGGGAAGAATTGTGGGCAAGACTCAGATCGGCGAGCTGTTTTTCAAGGAGCGATCGCTGCGTCTGCCGTTCCCGTTTCCCGAGCGCCTCCGGCTGGCGATCTCGGAAAGGAGCCTCCGCCGCCTCATTACCACCTTGATCGTGCTGTTCCTCGCCGTGCTGGGGACCGGGCTTTTCCTGCAGCTGATGCAGAGCCGCGCCGGCCACCTCGCCGAACAGAACCGGCTCTCGGTGATCTATAGCCAGATCGTGGCCCAGCGCATCGCGCTCGACTATCTTGCCGCCAAGGCGGAAAGGCGCCCGGCTGAGCCCATGACGACATCGCGGCTCATCGACATCGTCCCCACCAACAGCCTGCGGGAGTCCCGCGTCTTCGCCGTGGCGGATACCGCCGGTGTCGTGGTCGCCGCCCTGCCGGAGGCGGAGTTCCTGGTTGGCCGGGAAGTGACCAGCATTCTGTCGCCGAACTTCGTGATCGATGCCGACGCAGCCGGCGGAAAGATGAGTCCGCTGGTGCTCGCCAGTGGCGAAGATGCCTTCGTCACTTTCCAGGGCCTCGGCGGCTTTCCCGGCAGCCTCATCGTCTTCCAGCGCGAGCAGGATGTGCTCAGCTCGTGGCGCGAGAGCGTCACACGCGTGACGACGCTCTTTGTGGTCACCCTGCTCGTGCTGATGATGCTGGGCGGCGCCTTCCACTGGCAGTCGGCGCGGGCGGCTGAGGCCGACGCCGTGCTCAGCGTTGCCACGGCGCGTCTCGACAAGGCCCTCGACCGCGGCCAGTGCGGCATGTGGGACTGGGACATCGCCAATGGCGTGATCTTCTGGTCGCGTTCCATGTTCGACATCCTCGGCATGCCGGTGAAGGGTGATTTTCTCAGCTTCAAGGAGGTGGCCAATCGGCTCCACCCGGAAGACTCGCATCTCGAAACCACTATCGAAAGCCTGCTGGAGGGCGACATACCGGCCTTCGACCAGGAATTCCGCATGCGTCACGAGCAGGGCCACTGGGTCTGGCTGAGGGCCCGTGCTGCCCTTGCAGCGGGCGACAAGGCCGGCGAACCGCATCTCATCGGTATCGTCTTCGACGTCACCCAGCAGAAGGAAACCGACAAGCTCAACAAGCAGGCCGAGCTTCGGTTGATGGATGCCGTGGAAAACATCTCGGAGGCCTTTGTGCTGTGGGATGCCGACAACCGCCTGGTGCTGTGCAATTCCAAGTACCAGCAGTTCCATTCGCTGCCGGCCTCGGTCTGCGTGGCCGGCACGCCCTACGAGGACGTTGTGCGCACCGCCAAGGAACCATCGATCCGCAAGCGCATCAGCCTGACCAAGTCCGATGCTGCGGAGGGCCGTTCCTTCGAGGTGCAGCTGGGCGACCGGCGCTGGCTGCAGATCAACGAGCGCCGCACCAAGGACGGCGGCTTCGTCTCGGTCGGCACCGACATCACCGCGCTGAAGCGCCAGGAGGAGCGGCTGCTGCTGTCCGAACGCGAACTGATGATGACGGTGCGCGACCTGCAGAAGGAACGCCTGCTCGCCGACCAGCAGGCGCAGCGGCTGGCTGACCTTGCCGACAAGTATGCCCGCGAGAAGACGCGTGCCGAAGCCGCCAACCGGTCGAAGTCCGAGTTCCTCGCCAACATGAGCCATGAGCTGCGCACCCCGCTCAATGCCATCATCGGATTCAGCGAGATCATGGTGGCGCAAATCTTCGGCGTGCTGGGGTCCGACAAGTATCGTGAGTATGCCAATGACATCCACCGCAGCGGACAGTTCCTGCTCGACGTCATCAACGATATTCTCGACATGTCGAAGATCGAGGCCGGTCGCATGCAGCTCGAAGTCGAGCGCTTCGATCTCAACGCCATGTTCGAAGAGGTGATGCGGCTGGTGGGGCCTCGTGCCTTCGAAGGCCATGTCACCATCGAACGCCATATCGCCGACGCCCTCCAGGCCCAGGCCGACAAGCGCGCCATCAAGCAGGTGGTCATTAACCTCATGTCGAATGCGGTGAAGTTCACGCCGGAAGGCGGAAAGGTCGAGGTTTCGGCGGGACTGGCGGGCGACAACATCGTCATACGCATCAGTGACACCGGCATCGGCATCCCGGCCCGCGACATCGAGAAGCTTGGCCGGCCCTTCGAGCAGGCCGAGAACCAGTTCACCAAGAGCAAGGGCGGCTCGGGCCTCGGCCTTGCGATCTCGAAGTCCCTCGTCGATCTGCACGGCGGCCGGCTCGACATCGAAAGCAAGGTCGGCGCCGGCACCATCGTGACCGTGACACTGCCGCAGCCCGCGAAGGTCGCCGCTTAGGGCGGATCTCGATTTCTGCTCGGGTGATCAATCTGTGCCCAGAGGGAGCCTGAATCGCCTCTCCATTCAGCTCGCTTGCCGGCACAGCGCGCCATGTCATGGCAAGCTGCGTCCGCATCCGCCTAGCGATCGTCAACGCCGTCCCGTAGCAAGGCCATCGTAGCGGATGTGCGCCATCAACGCGTCACGCGTTTCGCCAACATGCCGGAGCTGGCCAAAGGCCAGGGATCAAGATGACACAGGACGCCGTCACTGCTGCTCCACCCCGGTGGCGAATTGTGCTCGGTGTTGCCTCTTTCATCACCGCCTTCGCCGTTCACCTGATCACGCTTGCAGCGTTCGGTATTGGCGCCAGCCCGGCTCTGGTCAGCGCGATCGGCGCCGTGAACTTCGTGATCAACAAGGTGCTTGTTCTTGCCAGCGCGGCATTCCTTGGCCGCGCCGGGTTCGATCAACTCAAGACCTTCGTCTTCGGGGCTGTTCGACGCCTCGCCTTTCCAGTTGAAGTGAGTCCCTTTCGCTATCGAGCAGGACTCTTGCTTCTTTTGATCCCGATCTTTCTTGCCTGGATTTCTCCCTATCTCGCCGAACTTGCCCCGTCCATCGGGCGCAACACTATACGCGACGGCGTGATCGGCGATGCATTGCTCCTCATTGGCTTGCTGATGCTGGGTGGCGACTTCTGGGACAAGCTCAGGGCACTCTTCGTGCGCAATGCGAAGGTCGCATTCCCCGACTAGCGCCGCAACTGTCGGACTCAGGCCAAGGCCGAGGGCCACCGTCCGTGGGAATTCGAAAGCGATACAGGGCCTTGCATCGGGCGGCAAACCCAGTCATCTTGCCGCCACGCCACTCTCGCGCCGTCTCTGCAAACTCATGCGGTCCAGCCCTCGAAAAACCGCAGTGTGATGGTCCAAGGGCGCCCGCTGACGAACAGCTGCCTCTGAAAGTGGATAACAACGCGTGGGAAACTCCAGATCGTGACAGTCAAGACGGCGTGCTTGTCGGCAAGTCTGGCAGTCCACAGGAACCCCAGAACGCTTCGCTCGATGCTGGAGCTCATGTTTTCGGCCTTGGCATTTGCCGGCCTCTGGGCGGCCATGTGGTGGCTGAGAGACATGAGCATTGTGCTGACGCTCGTTCTGGCCATCCCGACAGCCGGCTTCATGGTGCGGCTCTTCATGATCCAGCATGACTGTGGTCATGGCTCCTTCTTCAAGTCCCGGCTCGCCAATGACTGGATCGGCCGCATCATCAGCGTCTTTACCTTGACGCCCTATGATTTCTGGCGACAGTCCCACGCCATGCACCATGCCGGCGTCGGCAATCTCGACCGCCGCGGCATTGGCGACATTGACATGCTGACCGTCCGCGAGTTTCAGGCATTGCGCGGTCATGGACGGCTGCGCTACCGGCTCTATCGCAATCCGCTCGTGATGTTCGGGTTGGGACCGGCCTATCTGTTCCTGCTGCGAAATCGCCTTCCATTCGGCGCGATGCGGTCCGGGGCGATGCCATGGATCAGCACCATGCTCACGAACCTCGCAACTGTGGCAGCCTCGGGAGTGGCCGTTTACACCGTGGGAGCTGGAACCTTCCTTGCAATCCAGATTCCCGTCGTGCTGATCGGCGCATCCATCGGAGTCTGGCTGTTCTTCGTGCAGCATCAGTTCGAGCGCACCTATTGGGAACACCAACCGGATTGGTCACATCCCGAGGCAGCGCTGCATGGCAGCTCCTTCTATGACTTGCCGCGCCTTCTGATGTGGATGACCGGAAACATCGGAATCCATCACCTGCATCATCTGTCTTGCCGGATACCCTTCTACAATCTTCCCGAGGCGCTTGCGGACCATCCACAATTCCGCCAGGTCGGCCGCCTGACGCTCTGGCAGAGCCTCCGATGCGCGCGGCTGTCGCTGTGGGATGAGGACAAGAGACGGCTCGTGTCCTTCGCCGAGGTTCGGGCAGCGCAAGCTGCAGTCTGATGCGTTGCCTCGCTGAGGGAAGACCGATGAATCGCCTGCCTGGATCGCGACGCCCTCAATCGGTCAGTCGCCCGGCGGGCCCGATCCCCGGTTGACCCGCTCGAGGATTCGCTTGGCCAGTTTGCCGCGCTCCTCTGGCGTGAGGGCGGCAATGAAGGTGATCGCCGCATCGCCGCCGCGATCGGTCAAGCCGGAACTGGTGGCATTGATCTGGGCGATGACCGCGCGCACCTTGGCCTCGTCATAGGGTGTTGCCTCCAGCGCGCTGGCGAGTTCGGCAGCAAGCCGCTTGCGTTCGGCGCGGCCCTCGCGGAAGTCGCCGCGGAAGTTGCGGAACATGGCGCTCAGCTCGCGCCGCCGCTGGGCATCGACATCGCTGAAGAACTTGCGCGGGATGAGCTGCATCTCGCTAGGGCCCGCCATGCGGCCTGGCGGCTCGTGGAAGAAGAAGCGGGCTACGCCGCCGCCAATGAACAGGAGGTTCAACGCCAGCGATGCTACCAGCAGGATCTTCCACCAAATCGAGATTCGCGACAGTGGCGCTGTACTGTCGGCTGTGGCCGGGGCTTCGCTCATATCTGCTCCTCGGCATAGGCCTCGGCCTCGCCCACGCCGGTCAGATCGGCATCGGGGTCGAAGCTCATGGCGAGATCGCCGGTGATCGCTGCGGGCAGAAGCGTGTCGAGCTTGCCCATCGCACCCAGATAGATGCCGAGCGCCAGGGATGCAGCCAATGGCACGGCGGCTGCATAGGCGAACCAGGATTGCCGACGCGTTGCCCGGGGTCGGAACGGAACCACCTGCGCAGTGGTCTCAACCGCGGCCAGGCGGGCCATGAGCCGGCCGGCTGCCCCTGCCGGCGGCTCGGGGGTAGTCGCCAGCGCCAGGATGCGGCGCAGCTCCGGGTCTTCGCCGCTACCCTTTGTCATCGATTGCTCCGTTCCCCGTTTCGCCATGTGCTTCACGCCAATCCATCCAGAAGATCACGCCACCTATCCGCCAGCGCCTGCTTCAGTCCCCGCTTTGCCCGCGCCAGCAGCGATTCGACAGCCTCGACGCTGACCTCCATGGCCTCCGCCGCCTCGATATTGGACAGGCCCTCGAAATAGACAAGGGACAAGGCCAGGCGCTGCCGG
>JBGSNJ010000250.1:0-5714 GCA_041739715.1 Aestuariivirga sp. | reverse complement strand
AGGGCCCCTGGGGCCAGGGGCCATGGGGGCAGGGCGGACCGAAGCGCCCGAGTGGCGGCGGCGGTGGTGGCCGTGGACCCACGCCTCCGGACCTCGATGAACTCATCCGCAAGAGTCAGGACAAGCTGAAGCAGGTCATTCCCGGTGGGGGCGGCGGCCGGTTTGCCTGGATCATTCCGGTTCTCATTCTCGCCGGCTTCATTGGCGTCAACAGCGTCTATCAGGTTCAGCCGGACGAGCGCGGCATGGTGCTGCGCTTCGGCCAGTACACCCGGACCGCCGAGCCGGGCCTGCACTTCGCCCTCTGGCCGATCGAACGCATGGAGAAGCCGAAGGTCGGCACCGTCCGCCAGATCAACATCGGCTCCGAAGGCAACCAGGGCCAGATGCTGACCAGCGACAAGAACATCATCAACGTGCCCTTCTCGGTGTTCTGGCGGATCAACGATCCGCAGCAGTTCCTGTTCAACGTGCAGGCGCCGGAAGAGACCATCCGTGCGGTCTCGCAGAGCGCCATGCGCGAGATCGTCGGCCAGACCCGGGCCCAGGCCATCCTGACCACCGGCAAGAACACGGTCGAGGCGCAGGTCATGGAAATCACCCAGAACCTGCTGAACGACTACAAGGCAGGCGTGACCATCACCCAGATCAACCTGGGCGATGTGCAGCCGCCGCGTGAAGTGGCCAATGCCTTCGCCGAAGTGGTGCGCGCCGGGCAGAATCAGCAGCAGCTCATCAACGAGGCCGAACAGTACCGCAACCAGCAGAGCCGCATGGCCGAAGGCGAGGCGGCGAAGCTGGTCGAGGATGCCAAAGGCTACAAGGCCCGTGTGATCGCCGATGCGCAGGGCGAGGCGGCACGCTTCATCTCGGTCTACGAGCAGTACAGGAACGCCAAGGACGTGACCCGCGAACGCATCTTCCTGGAAACCATGGAGCAGGTGCTGGGCGAGACCAACAAGGTCCTGATCGAGGGTGGCCAGGGCGGGTCCGGGGTTGTCCCCTATCTGCCGCTGCCCGAGATCCAGAAGCGCGCCACCGGCAATTGACGAGGACATGACACGATCATGAGCACCACCAAGACAATCCTGGCCATCATCGCCGCGGCCATCGCGATCATCCTCTACATGTCCTACTTCGTCGTCGACGAGCGGCAGAAGGCGCTGGTCCTGCGCTTCGGCGAGATCAACCGCATCGTCGAGAAGCCCGGCCTCTATTTCAAGCTGCCGATCGCCGACACGGTGACGCCGATCGATGACCGCATCATCATCTGGGAAAACAACGACCGCCCGGTTCAGGACGTTGCCAGCCAGGTCTATATCGTCGACGCCATCACGCTGGCGCGAATCAAGGATGCACGCCTGTTCCGCGAAACCCTGGGCGCCGACCTGATGCAGGCGGAAGCCCGTGTCGCGGCGCGTCTCGACGCGGCCCTGCGGCAGACCTATGGCCGCCGCTCCTTCGATGCCGCGCTGTCATCCGACCGTGCCACCATGATGCGCGAGATCCGCGACGAGCTGCGCACCGAAGCCGATCTTCTGGGAATCGAGATCGTCGACGTCCGGGTGCGCCGCACCGACCTCAGCGAGAACGTGCTGGAGCAGACCTATCGGCGCATGGAATCCGAGCGTAACGCGCTGGCGCAGGACATCCGGTCCCAGGGCGAAGCGACCAAGACCCGCATGAATGCCGAAACCGACCGCGAGGTGACGGTGAAGATTGCCGAGGCCCGCCGCCAGTCGGAGGTCATCCGGGGCGAAGGCGATGCCGAGCGCAACCGGGTCTTTGCCGAGGCCTTCGAGCAGGATCCCGAGTTCTTCTCGTTCTACCGCTCGATGCAGGCCTATGCGAAGAGCCTGGCCAGCCAGGGCACCACCATGGTGCTCAATCCGGACTCGGAGTTCTTCAAGTACTTCGGCACGCAGCAGCGGACTCCGGAGGCCGCTGCGCCCGCACAATGATGCCGGCACTGTTCACGGCCCTCGGTCTCGTACTCGTGATCGAGGGCCTTCTTTATGCCTTGGTTCCGGGGCAGTTGAGGCGCATGGCGGAGCTCCTGCGCCAGGTGACGGATGACCAGCTTCGCATCGGCGGCGCAAGCGCCATCGCCCTTGGCGTACTGATCGTCTGGATCACGCGGAGCGTATCGGGATAATCGGGCGATTGGAGACGGATGATGAGCGGCAATCGGAACATTCTTCGCACTTCGGCAGCGGCCTTTGCGCTGGGCCTCGTGATGTGGGGCGCCAGTCCATCTGCCGTCACCCCGGTCGCGGCGCAGACCGTCGAACTGCCGTCCATTGCCGACCTGACCGACAAGCTTCTGCCCGCCGTAGTCGAGATCACCATCGAGACGAAGGGGCCCGGCACGACCGTGGCACCCAGCATGCCGGAACTGCCGGACAACTCTCCCTTCAAGGACTTCTTCGAGGACTTCTTCAAGCGCCAGCAGGAAGGCGACGGGCAGCCCAGGACCATGACCTCCATGGGTTCGGGCTTCGTCATCGACCCGGCCGGCCTGATCGTCACCAACAATCACGTGGTCGAGGGCGCGGAGTCCATCGAGGTTCATCTTCAGGACGATACCGTGCTGAAGGCCGAGGTGGTAGGCCGCGATCCCAAGACCGACTTGGCCGTGCTGCGGGTGAAGCCGGCAGCACCCCTGGCCTCCGTGGCGCTGGGCAACAGCGATACCCTGCGGATCGGTGAATGGGTTGTCGCCATCGGCAACCCCTTCGGTCTGGGCGGATCGGTGTCGCTTGGCATCGTCTCGGCGCGCAACCGCGACATCAATGCCGGCCCCTATGATGACTTCATCCAGACGGATGCCGCCATCAACAAGGGCAATTCCGGCGGTCCTCTTTTCAATCTCAAGGGCGAGGTCGTTGGCATCAACACCGCCATCTTCTCGCCCACCGGCGGTTCCGTCGGCATCGGGTTCTCGGTCCCCGCCAATACCGCCAAGGGCGTGATCGATCAGCTGATCAAGTATGGCGAGACGCGGCGCGGCTGGCTTGGCGTCAAGATCCAGTCGGTGACCGACGATATCGCCGAGAGCATGAACCTCGACAAGCCGCGCGGCGCGCTGATTGCCGATGTGACCAAGCCGGGACCGGCCGAGAAGGCTGGAATCGAGGCCGGTGACGTCGTCATCGAGTTCGACGGTCGGCCCGTGAACGAGATGCGCGACCTGCCGCGCATCGTGGCCGAAACCGAGATCGGCAAGTCGGTCACGGTGAAGGTGCTACGCAAGGGCAAGGAAGTCTCGGTGACGGCTGAAGTCGGCCGTCTCGAAGACGGCGAGAAGATCGTTGCGGCCCAGAGCGGTCAGACCCCTCCGGCCACCGCGCCGGCCTCCGTGTCGGTTCTCGGCATGACAGTGACAACGCTGAGCGATGAACTGCGCGCCAAGTTCAGCATCGATGCCGACATCAAGGGTGCGGTCGTAACCGAAGTCGCGGCCGATGGCCCGGCCGCCGAACGCAGCCTTCAGCCTGGCGACGTGATCACCGAGGCGGGCGAGAAGGAAGTGACGGGTGCGGCGGACATCGCCGAGCGCGTGAAGGAGGCCGAGGCCGCCAAGAAGAACTCGGTTCTCATGCTGGTCGCCAAGGGCGGCAAGCAGGGCGAGATGCGTTTCATCGCGGTGAAGATCAAGCCCTGACCGGCTGCAGCGCGGCGAGCGCGAAGGCGTGCTCCTGCGCGGGTGGAGCGAGGACATGCCGGGTCGACTTGCGCGGCAGCAGCTTCTTGGACATCGCGGCCTGGATCACCTCGTCGGGCGTGAATGGCCTGTCGCTCCACGACTGCAGCGACAGGCGCGGATCGCCATAGGAAATCACGATCGCGGCAATGCGCGACAGGCCCAGGCGTATGGCCGCATGATAGCGGTGATGGCCATCGAGAATGGCCAGGCTCGTGCGCTCGACCAGGATGGGCTGGCGCTGGAATCCGTCGCGCCTGAGACCCTCGGCGATGCAGGAGACATGCGCGGCGTCGACTTCCTCGCTGGGCCTGAGCCGCGCAATCTCGATCAGCGTGACGGCGTAGCCCGTCATTCCGCCGCGATGGCGGGCAGCTGGGCCAGCGAGGCGTCCAGCGCGGACTGGTCATACATGCGGTCTTCCAGCTTGCCGGCCATGAAGTCCATGTAGGCCTGCATGTCGAAGTGGCCGTGGCCGCAGAGGCCGAAGAGGATCACCGGCGAGGTGCCGTTCTTCTTGGCTTCCAGCGCCGCATTGATGGCGCCGCGCACCGCGTGGGTGGCCTCCGGCGCCGGCACGATGCCCTCGGTGCGGGCGAAGAGGATGCCCGCCTCGAAGCAGGAATTCTGCGTATGGGCCTCGGCCTCGATCAGCCCCAGTTCCTTCAGATGCGAGACCAGCGGGGCCATGCCGTGATAGCGCAGGCCGCCGGCATGGAAGCCGGGCGGCATGAAGGTGGAGCCCAGCGTGTGCATCTTCACCAGCGGCGTCATATGCGAGGTGTCGCCGAAGTCATAGGCATATTTGCCGCGGGTGAGCGAGGGGCAGGCGGCGGGCTCGGCCGCGATCACGCGCACCTTCTTTCCGCCGCGCAGCTGCTGGCCGATGAAGGGGAAGGTGAGGCCGGCGAAGTTCGATCCGCCGCCGGTGCAGCCCACGATGATGTCGGGTGCAGCACCTGCCTGTTCCATCTGTTCGATGGCCTCGATGCCGATCACCGTCTGGTGCAGCAGCACGTGGTTCAGCACGCTGCCCAGCGCGTATTTGGTATCGGGGTTGGTGGCCGCCACCTCGACGGCTTCGGAAATCGCGATGCCCAGCGAGCCGTTGGAGTTGGGATCGGCGGCCAGGATCTGGCGGCCGGCGTTTGTCTCGGTCGAGGGGCTGGCGACGCACACGCCGCCATAGGTCTCCATCAGCGCGCGGCGGTAAGGCTTCTGGTTGTAGGACACCTTCACCATGTAGACCTTGACCTGCATGTCGAAGAGCGCGCCGGCCATGGAGAGCGACGAGCCCCATTGTCCGGCACCCGTCTCGGTCACCAGCTTGGTCACGCCTTCCTGCTTGTTGTAGAAGGCCTGCGGCACCGCGGTGTTCGGCTTGTGCGAACCGGCGGGCGAAACGCCTTCGTACTTGTAGTAGATCTTGGCCGTGGTCCCCAGCGCCTTCTCCAGCGCGGTGGCACGGTACAGCGGCGTGGGACGCCACATGCGGTAGATGTCGCGCACGGGCTCGGGAACCTCGATCTCGCGCTCCTGCGAAACCT
This sequence comes from Aestuariivirga sp., assembly GCA_041739715.1. Classification (GTDB taxonomy): domain Bacteria; phylum Pseudomonadota; class Alphaproteobacteria; order Rhizobiales; family Aestuariivirgaceae; genus Aestuariivirga. The sequence continues at coordinate 464 of JBGSNJ010000250.1, read as the reverse complement.
CCTGCATGATCAGCGCCATCGGGAAGAGGGGCGACAGATCGTCCGGACCGACGGGTTTCATCGTGCCGGGATGCAGCACGGGCGGCAGCGCCTGGGGCAGGTCGGCCGCGATGTTGTACCAGGCCTTGGGGATGTGCTCTTCGCCGAGCAGGAACTTCTTGGTCATCTGGGATCCTCCGCAATGCGCCAAGGTTTGCCCAGCGGCCGGGGAGTTTCAAGTGAGAAGAAAGGCGCAGCGCGGCAAGGTTGTGGCCCTGCGGCGATGCCGCGTCAGGCCGCCACGAAGCGGTCGCGGCCATAGCCCTGAAGATAGAGCAGGGCCGTGAGATCGCCATGGTTGATGCGGACCAGCGAGCCGTCCTGCACATGCGGCTTGGCATGCAGGGCAACGCCAAGTCCCGCTTCCGACAGCATGGCCAGATCATTGGCGCCGTCGCCCACCGCGATGGCATCGGCGGGCTCGA
>JBGSNJ010000018.1:0-9795 GCA_041739715.1 Aestuariivirga sp. | reverse complement strand
CTGCCAGCCGAAGCCGAGGTGGCCGCAGTGGCGCGGAACGCCGCCGGCTTCGGCTTCGCGTTCCAGCAGCGTGACATTCCGGATGCCGAACTCTGCAAGCCGGCGGGCCGCTGACAGTCCCGCCGGTCCGCCGCCGATGATGACGACATCACGATCCTGCATCGGCAGCCTCCCGGTACAAGGCGGCTACATTGGCCGAGCAGTAGAAGCCCTGGCACCGGCCCATGGTGGCGCGGGTGCGGCGCTTCAGGCCGTTCATGTCGCCGGCCGGCAAGGCGCCTGACAGGGCCGCCTGAATTTCCTGCCGCGTCACGAGCTCGCAGTGGCAGACCACCTCGCCGCCGGCCATATAGGGGCGGGGCAGATGTTCCGCGAGATTTGGCACCGGTGTCCAGATCGGGTCTGGCGCCTTGGGCAGTGAGTCGAAGGTTTCCTCGTAGAGTGTTGCGACATGACGGGCGATGCCCAGCGCTGCCGTCAGCCCGGTGGAGCGGATGCCGCCCACCGTGATCCAGTTCTGCGTCTGCAGCGCCTCGATGATGTAATCCTTGCGCTCAGTAGCGGGGCGAAGCCCGGCATAGATGGCGGTCACGCCAATGCCGGAAAGTTCCGGGATCATCTCGATGGCGCGCGCCCTGAGCCGTTCGAGTGTCGGCTGATCGCAGGCTGCGACGTCGCGTTCATCGACATCCTCGGCCGTGGGACCGATCGCAAGATTGCCGAAGATGGTGCGGAACAGCACCACGCCCTTGGTGCGCTCGGTTGGCACCGGGAGAATGATGGCCGTGGCGAGCCGAGCAGCCGGCTTGTCGAACACCACGAACTGTCCGCGCCGCGGCGTGATGGTGAAGGGCGAGGGCCGGGCCATGGCCTCGACGAGATCGCCGAAGTTTCCGGCCGCATTGACGACGACGCGCGCCCGCTGTTTCCCGGCGGCGGTGGCGAGCTGCCAGCTCTCGCCGTCATAAGCGCCTGAGGTGACCTCCGCGTTCCGCCGGATTTCCGCGCCATGGGCCAGGGCCTGATGCGCATAGGCGAGCGGCGCCGACCAGGGATCGATGATGTGCTCGCGCGGCACCCGCACGGCACCGAGCGCGGCTTCTGACAGGTGCGGTTCCCGCCTGCGCAGGTCATCGCGGCCGATCTCCTCGACATCGCGAACCCCATTCCGGTGCGCCCTGGTCACGATCTCCGGCAGCTTCGCGAGTTCTTCTTCTGTCCACGCCACGACAAGGGCTGCGCTTTCGAGCAAGGGCAGGTTCAGCCGGTCCCTGATGGCCAGGTATTCCTCGTATCCCGCCTGCATGCAGGCGAGTTCGAGGCTGCCGGCTGGCGCGTCGAAGCCGGTATGCAGCAGGGCGCTGTTGCCCTTCGAGGCGCCCGACAGGATGTCAGCGCCGCGCTCCAACAGCACGCAGCGCAGTCCGGACATGGCGAACCGGCGCAGGATCGCAAGTCCCACCACCCCGCCGCCGATCACGGCGATGTCAAATTGAGTCCGCATCTTGTCCGGATGTTTCTCCCCGTCCGTTCGTTCCTGCAAGCCTTGCCGTATCGACAACGGCCTGTGCGTCCGGCGCGTTTCCCGATTCTGAAACTCAGTTGCCAAGCTTCCATGGCCGCTGTAAAGTTTTATTCAGAATAAGAAGACGAGAGGGGGAGTGCAAATGCCTGCTGCATCCGGGCAGGCCGCCGGATTGATCCCGGGGCCCGTGACACATGTGTCCGCGCCGCACACTGTCGCTGCCGGGCGTTTCGGGCAGCCTCGCAGGGCGTCGGCAAATGGCAGGCCGCACGGATTCTACCGCTCTGTCAGCAGAGGTGCGGCGTGATCAGGTCCTACGTCAAGTGGATTGACGCGATCTCGGAGAAGGTCGGCATTGCCGCCATGGCGCTGATCGCCTTGATGATCGGAATCCTGCTGCTCGATGCCGTGACCCGCAATGTCATCCGCATGCCGCTGCACTGGTGCATCGAACTCGCGCAGTTCACGCTGGCCGCCTACTACTTCATGGGCGGCCCCATGACGCTCAAGGATGAGTCGCATGTGCGAATGGACCTCATCTACGGTCATCTCTCGTCGCGCGGCAAGCACTGGGTCGATCTCATCACCATGTTCTGCATGCTGTTCTATCTGGGCGTGATGCTGATTGGCGGCATCTCCAGCCTGAGATATGCCATCGAGACCAACGAGACGCGGTTCTCGATCTGGAATCCCTCGATGATTCCCATCAAGGCATTGATGGTTGCCTGCCTTGTGCTCATGGTCCTGCAGGCAATTGCGCTTGCCATCAGGCATGCCTGTGCGCTGAGAGGGAAGCCCATCCTATGAGCTACGAACTCATCGCGCTCTCCATGTTCGGCATGATGATGGTCATGCTGCTGACCGGACAGCGCGTCTTCGCGGCCATCGGTTTCGTCGCCTCTGCCGCGGCCCTGCTGCTCTATGGCGAAGGTGCCGTCGAGATGCCCTTCAGCCAGGTGTTCAAGCTGTTCAACTGGTTCCCGATGCTGACGCTGCCCCTGTTCATCTACATGGGCTACATCCTCTCGGAGTCCGGCATTGCGGAAGACCTCTACCGCATGCTGCACGTCTGGTTCGGCCGGGTCCGCGGCGGTCTTGCCATCGGCACGATCCTGCTCATGGTGGTGATCTCGGCGATGAACGGCCTGTCGGTCGCCGGCATGGCGATCGGCGCCACCATCGCGTTGCCCGAAATGCTGCGACGCGGTTACGACAAGGTCATGATCACCGGGGTGGTGCAGGGCGGTTCCTCGCTCGGCATCCTGATTCCGCCCAGCGTCGTCCTCGTGCTTTATGGCATGATCGCGCGCCAGCCGGTCGGCCAGCTCTGGCTGGCGGGCGTCATCCCCGGTCTTCTCATGGCCGCGATCTTCGTCCTCTACATCGTCATCCGCTGCAAGCTGAACCCTTCGCTGGCGCCGACGGTGAAGGATGAAGAGCTGAACATGCCCTTTGCGGAGAAGCTCAGGCTGCTGCGCGCCGGCATCATCCCGTTCCTGATCTTCTTCTTCATGACCGGGCTGTTCGTTTTCGGATACACCAGCCTGGTCGAAAGCTCGGCTGTCGGTGCCACCGCAGCGACCCTTGCGGCGGCGGCCAAGCGGCGGCTCAACTGGCCCTTGCTGGTCAAGACCTCGCGGCAGACGCTCGAGGTATCCGCCATGTTCCTCTGGTTGATCCTTGCAGCCCTGGCCTTCGGCGCCGTGTTCGACGGGCTCGGTGCGGCGCGCGCGCTGGAAAATCTCTTCATCGGAGAGCTCCAGATGGAGCCCTGGATGATCCTGACGATGATGATGGCAACCTTCATTGTTTTGGGAATCTTTCTCGACGACACGGCCATGCTGGTGATTGTCGCACCGCTCTACATACCGCTCGTAAAGATACTTGGGTTCGACCTGATCTGGTTCGGCGTGCTCTACACCATTACCTGCCAGATCGCCTATATCACGCCGCCCTTCGGCTACAATCTCTTCCTGATGCGGTCACTCGCGCCGAAGGAGGTCACGCTCGTGGACATCTACCGGTCCATCTGGCCCTTCGTCATCATGATGGTCGGTGTCATCGTGCTGGTCGGGATTTTTCCGCAGCTGGCGCTGTGGCTGCCGCAGTACATTTACGCAAAGTGAAGAGGCCGGAACGGAACGGGTTTTTTGCCGCAACGACCAAAACAAGCAAGAGGGAGAGTAAAGACATGACGATCAAGAAGAAGACCGATCTCGCAGCAGACAGGATCCTTGCGAGCCGCCGTTCGATGCTCAGGAACATTGGCGTTGGAACCGCAGCGGTTGCTGCGTCCTCGCTCGCCGCGCCTGCCATCGTGCGGGCCCAGGCTCCGATCAAGTGGCGGTTGCAGACCTATTCCGGCGCCCCGCTCGGCGCGCATGTGATCAAGCCGCAGATCGACGCCTTCAACGCGGCTGCCAATGGCGAGATGGAGATCGAGCTCTACTATGCCGACCAGCTCGTGCCGACGGCGGAACTGTTCCGTGCGCTGCAGAACGGGACGCTTGATGCCGTGCAGTCGGATGAAGCCACTATGGCCTCGCCCGTCGACATCTCGGTTTTCGGCGGCTATTTCCCCTTCGCCACGCGCTACAGCCTCGATGTGCCGGCGCTGTTCCGTTACTACGGCCTGAAGGAAATCTGGGAGGAAGCCTATAGCGAGGTCGAGAACGTGACCTGGCTCTCCTGCGGTGCCTGGGATCCTCTCCACATCTTCACCAAGGAGCCGATCAAGAGCCTCGCCGACATGAACGGCAAGCGCGTTTTCGGCGTGCCGACGGCGGGCAAGTTCCTGGCCAAGTACGGCCTGGTTCCGGTGACCGTGCCGTGGGACAACGTCGAAGTCGCCATTCAGACCGGCGAACTCGACGGCGTGGCCTGGTGCGGATTCACAGAGGCTTATGAAGTGGGCTGGGCCGACGTCTGCAACTACGCGCTGACCAACAGCGTCACCGGTGCCTGGTTCGGCAGCTATTTCGCCAATACGGCGTCGTGGAACAAGATCCCCGCGCATCTGAAGGAACTCTTCCTCATCACCATCGACCAGTCCCACTACTACCGTGCCGTCTGGTACTGGGGTGGCGAGGCCAAGCTCCGCGTCGAGGGCAACAAGATGGAACTGACCTCGCTGCCCGACAATGAATGGGCGCAGGTCGTGACCGACTCCCAGGCCTTCTGGGACGAGGTTGCCGCCTCCAGCCCGCGGGCCGGAAAGGTTGTGCAGGCCTTCAAGAAGTATGCCGAAACCATGGAGAAGGCTGGCTACCCCTATCGCTGAGGCCAGCCGGATCGGTTCGAAAGCAGAATGCGCGGCTCCTGGGCCGCGCATTTTTCTTGCGGAAGCGGAATCGTAGGTTGAGAATAGCTCATTTGAATGCCCTGTGCTGGTTCACTGCTTTATGGTCCGCCGCCACTACAGCCTGCCGTCGCTCAATGCCCTCGCCGCCTTCGAGGCGGCGGCGCGGCATCTGAGTCTCACCCGCGCGGCCACCGAGCTCAACGTCACGCCAGGCGCCGTGTCGAAGCAGGTCAAGTCGCTCGAGTCGGAGATCGGCAGGCCGCTCTTCCTGCGCCTGCACCGGGCCATGGAACTGACGCCTGAAGGCGAAACCGTGGCCCGCGCCCTGCAGGAAGCCTTCGAGCGCGTTTCCGCGACGCTGCAGCAGGTCAGCCACAATCCCGCGCTGCGCAGCGTCTCCATCGGTTCGACCATGGCCTTTGCCCAGTTCTGGCTGATGCCGCGGCTGCATGACTTCTGGAATGCGCATCAGGACATCGTCATCGACCACATGATCTCCGACCGCAACGCGGATCTGTTCCGCAACGACGTGGACCTGCGCATCCGTTATGGCGATGGCGGGTGGCCGGACGAGACCGCCGTGAAGCTCTTCGACGACTGGATCGCTGCCGTGGCCAGCCCGGGTTTCGCGGCGCGCCACAAGGTGAAGCAGGCAAAGGATATGGCGGGCCTTCCCCTGCTCTCTGTCGAGGGCGTGGACTGGACCTGGACCACCTGGTCCGACTTCCTGCGCGCCACCGGGACGCCGCACCGCAAGCTCGGCCTGCGCCGTTTCAACAGCTACGTCATCGCATTGCAGGCGGCCCAGGACGGGCAGGGCCTGGCCCTTGGCTGGATGAACATGATCAAGCCCCTGCTGTCGAAGCGCGCGCTGGTGCAGGTCACGAGCAACGAGATTGCGGCACCTCAGGCCTTCTATGTGACCTGGAACAGCAAGCGGGCGCTGTCGCGCGAAGCCGAGACCCTGCGCGACTGGCTGCTCTCCCAGTCCGCTTGAGTTACCCTCAAGCGAGGCTGGTGACTTCTTCGGGTTGCGCGTTGCAGGAACCGTGCGCTTAATCGGCATGCAAATCATGAGGCCCGGCATGATCAACACCAATGAACTGGCGAAGCAGGTCTCGGCATCGGGCCGCAGGGCGGGTGGGCGCGAGAGCCGCCGTGCCATGCGGGCCGCACCCATTGCATCGTTCCCCACGCTGGTGCGCAACATTCCCGTCTACCAGATGGTGCCGGACGAGGCGGTCGAGCTGATCCACGAGGAGTCGTTGAAGATCCTCGAAGAAGTGGGCTGCGAATTCCGCGACGACGAGGCCATCGTCATGTGGAGGGCGGCCGGCGCCGATGTGAAGGGCACGCGCGTCCACATCGACCGCGACCTGTTGATGAGCCTGGTGTCGCAGGTGCCGTCCGAGTTCACGCTCAATGCGCGCAATCCGGAACGCACGGTGAAGGTGGGCGGGCGCAACACGGTATTCGTGCCCATGTATGGCGCGCCCTATGTGCGCGATCTCGACAACACCCGGCGCTATGGTTCGCTGGAGGATCTCAACAACTTCCACAAGCTGTCCTACATGTCGCCGGCGCTGCACTCGTCGAGTTCGATCATCTGCGAACCGATGGAGATTCCGGTGCCGAAGCGGCACCTGCATATCGTGCATTCCGCCCTCAGGCATTCCGACAAGCCCTTCATGGGGATCGTCACGGCCAAGGAACGTGCCGAAGACGTCATGAAGATGGCGGGCATTGTCTTCGGCGACGACTACGTAAAGGACAACACCGTTCTCGTCTCCATCACCAATTGCAATTCGCCGCTGGTCTGGGATGCAACCATGCTGGACGCGATGAAGGTCTATGCCCGGCACAACCAGCCGCTCATCCTTGCGCCCTTCGCGCTTTGCGGCGCCTCGACCGCAGCGTCCGCGGTGGGCGCTGTGGCCCAAGTCAATGCCGAGGCGCTGGCAGGTGTCGCCTTCACCCAGCTTGTCCGGCCCGGCAGCCCGCAGATCTACGGGCAGTTCATGGTGACGGTCGACATGAAGTCGGGAGCTCCCATGGGCGGAACGCCCGAGGCCGCGCAGATGATGTACCTGATGGGCGCGCTGGCGCGAAAGTACAGGCTGCCCTGGCGCACCTCCGGATTCCACGTCGGGTCGAAACTGAACGACGCCCAGGCCGGCTATGAGGCCAACATGCTGATGCATGCGGCGATCCTGGCGGGTGCGAATTACATCTGGCACGTCGCCGGCTGGCTCGAGGCGGGGCTGTGCTGCGGTTACTCGAAGTTCGTGACCGACGCCGAGCAGCTGGTCGGCTGGTACAAGTATGCGGGCGGACTCTCCTTCGACGACTTCAAGGAGGCCATGGCCGCCGTCCGCGAAGTCGGTCCTGCAGGGCATTTTCTCGGCACGCAGCACACGCTGGAACACTTCGAGAAGGCCTTCTTCATTCCCAGCATCATGGATTTCAATTCCTTCGAGCAATGGTCGGCGGAAGGCGGAAAGGATCACGACACGCGGGGCCGCGACAAGGCCCGCGCCCTGCTGGCGGCCTATGAGCAGCCCAAGCTCGACCAAGGAATTGCCGAAGGATTGCGCGACTTCATCGCGCGGCGCGAAGAGGAACTGCCGAATAGCGTCAGCTGACGGCGTCGTGCTAGGCTGGCGCCATGCTGGGCGACTTCATCACTTCCGCCGTTGCGACACTGCTCGTCGTTGCCGATCCCGTCTTCATGAGCGCGCTCTTCCTCGGCATCACCAATGGCATGGGCAAGGAGCAGCGCCGAGAGGTGGCGTTGCGCGCCTCGATCATCGCCTTCTGCATCCTGCTGGCGGCGGGCCTTGGCGGCGCCCAGCTGCTGAACCTGCTGGGCATCTCGCTGTCCGCCTTCCGCATCGCCGGCGGGCTTCTCCTTCTGTCGGCCGCGGCCGAGATGGTCTTCGACCGCCGCAGCCAGCGGCTCCAGGCCACGGCCGAGCAGGCCATCACCGTCGATCATGTGCGGAACATCGCGGCCTTCCCGCTGGCGATCCCGCTCATGGCAGGTCCCGGCGCCATCACGGCGATGATCCTGCTGGCCGGTCGCGCCGAAGGCCGCATCGAATATCTCGTCTCGCTCTATGTGGTCGCCGGGCTCGTCATGGCGGCCTGCTTTGCCTGCTTCCTCGCGGCGGAACGCATCTCCAAGATCATGGGCATCACCGGCCGCGCGGTGCTGACGCGGCTTCTCGGCATCATCCTCGCCGCGCTGGCCGTGCAGTTCATCATCGATGGCGTGGTGGCGCTCAGTCCGTCGCCATGAGTTCAGTCCTCACCTGACGCTCGATCCGCTGGATTTCCATCATGATCATGTCGGTGGGATAGTCGACGCCATGTTCCTCGAAGTCATCGGCGATCTTCTGCACCACGTCATGCGGTCCGGGCAGGCGATAGTCGGCGTCCATCACGTCGCGCGCATAGCACGTCAGCCGATCGCCGCGCAGTCCGAGGCGCATGCCGGCCCACAGGCCGAGCCGCAGGTTGCGCCGTCCGATCACTTGCCCTTCGGTGTGCATTTCGATTTCCTCGATCGACATCAGTTTCTCCTCATGATTGTGCGGCGATGCTGCGCGACAGGCGCGGCAGCAGCCGCGTGGCAACGAATCCAAGGGCCAGAAGGACCGCCGAGACCACGGCCCAGATGGCAATGACCAGCCACTCGCCCACGCCGGTTCCGAACAGGGCGAACCACGAGGCCCATTCCACCAACTCCGGGTTGGCCGGAATGAGGTCGGCATTGGTGGCGGCCAGGCTGCCGCCCAGGCCGATCGCGGCGTGGAGCAGCCAGGCTACGCCCGACCACAGGGCGATGACGGCCGCAGTCGCGATCCAGACGAGATTTCGCATCAGGTGTTTCCTTTCATGTGTTCGCGCAGAAGGCGCAGGTTCCGCTGGTTGGCCTTGAAGACCATGTCGAAGGCGAAGCCGACCACGGGGATGGCGCCCACCACCATGTCGGCGGCGACATTGCCGCCCATGCGCGCCAACAGCGGCAGTGGCGCGCCATGCCGTATGGCTTCCGCGAGGAGGTAGAGCGAGATGCCGGTGCCCGCCAGGCTGCCGGCGCCGGGAACGATGCTGAGCAGTCCGTCGGCGCCGAAGGACCGGGTTGTGCCCGGGATGCGGATGGCGCTGTCGGTGAACCAGGACAGCCATTCAAGCCGGGCCAGCGTGCCGTCGCGCGTCAGGTCGAGGTGGATCGTGCCGGGGTATGCATTCGCCATGACTGTCTCCCAGATTGCGGCAGGTATCTGCCTTCAAGGTGGAAGAGTCCGACATCGCAGTTTGGGCTGCCAGAGGGGCCCGGACCCGTTGCCGAGGATATGGGGGTGCCGGGATACCATTCAATGCCGCGCCGGATTAAAACTTGGAGAGGAAAAAGAGGGGTGAGCGGCAGCAACCAGAAACCGCTCACCCCAAGCTTGGCCGTCCGCCGAAAGGCGGTTGGTCAAGACGCCACGAGGACTCTGGACTTGAGAATGGGAGGACCCAAGACAGACGTGTGCGTTGCAACAAGAGATGCAAGGGGGGTGCCAGTTTGGAATCTGATTTGTATTATTTTTCAACCCAAAGAAACCATTGATGTATTCGGACTTTTGCGAAGTCTTGTGCTTGACCCCGAGTCACGTTGGATGCAAGGCCATTGTGCAGTGCGATGCACAAGAAGGCAGCATCTCGGCTTGTCTGACTGCGAATCGTCCAGCCTTTCGATCACAGGGCGTCACGCAATATCTCGGGAAGGTGGCTGGCAAAGAGAGCCATGATGGGCGAAAGGAACGGAATGACCCGCACGGATCCGTCCCGCATCAACTGCGACCTCTGCATCATTGGCGCCGGCTCCGGCGGACTCTCCGTGGCTGCCGCAGCGGCGCAGATGGGTGCCCGCGTTGTGCTGGTCGAAGCCGGCGCCATGGGCGGCGACTGCCTCAACACG
>JBGSNJ010000151.1:0-2068 GCA_041739715.1 Aestuariivirga sp. | reverse complement strand
GGATCGCCCTACATGCATCCGCGGCAGATGCTGCGCGAACTCGAGAAGGCCATGCCGAAAGGTGCCATGGTCTCGACCGACATCGGCAACATCTGCTCGGTGTCGAATTCCTATCTCCGCTTCACCCAGCCGAACTCGATGTTCGCCGCCATGAGCTTCGGCAATTGCGGCTATGCCCTGCCCTCGATCATCGGCGCCAAGGTGGCGGCCCCTGACCGCCCGGCCGTGGCCTATGTGGGCGACGGCGCCTGGGGTATGAGTTTCGGCGAGATCCTGACCTGCGTGCGCGAGGACATTCCGGTGACCGCCGTCGTCTTCCACAACAAGCAGTGGGGTGCCGAAAAGAAGAACCAGGTGGATTTCTACGACACCCGCTTCCTGGGCGTGAACCTCAAGAACCCGAGCTGGGCCGAAGTCGCCCGCTCGCTGGGTGCGGAAGGCGTGACCGTGGACAATCTCGGCGGCGTGGGCGAGGCGCTGGACAAGGCTTGCGACGCGCAGAAGAAGGGCAAGACCACAGTGATCGAGGTGATGGTGACCCAGGAACTGGGCGATCCCTTCCGCCGCGACGCGCTCAAGTATCCCAGCCGCGTTCTCGAGAAGTACAAGCATACCGACGTGAAGGCCCCCACCTGACGGCGTCGTCCACACGGAGTCGCGCCGGAGACGGATGAATGAAGATCCTCGTCCTCAATGCCGGTTCGTCATCGTTGAAGTTCGCGGTCTATGGCCCGGACCTGGCGCTGCTGGTGAAGGGTCAGGTCTCGGGCATCGGCTCGAAGCCCCGGCTCGAGAAGGACGGACAGGCCGTCCGCGAGGTGCCCGAAGTGACGACGCCGACGGAAGCCCTGCTGGTGGCCGCCGAATGGCTCTCGGACCAGGGCCACGAGCCGGCGCTGTTCGACGGCATCGGTCATCGCATCGTGCATGGCGGGACTCGCTACGTGGCGCCCGTGACGGTGGACGATGCGATCCAGCACGATCTCGAGCAGCTTCGCGCGCTGGCCCCGCTGCATCTTCCCTTCGGCATGGGTGTCCTGCGCGAGATGCGCCGCGTGGCGCCCGAGGTTCCCAACATCGCCTGCTTCGACACGGCCTTCCATGCCACCCAACCGGAGCTCGAAACGCGGCTGCCCATTCCGCGTGACTACTTCGACCGCGGCTATCGCCGCTATGGGTTCCACGGCCTGAACTATCAGCATGTGGTCGAGGCCCTGCCCCGGCTCACCGGGAAGCCGCTGCCCAGGCGCCTGCTGGCCGCGCATCTCGGATCGGGCGCCTCCATGTGCGCGATCCTGGAGGGCCGGAGCGTTGCCACCACCATGGGCTTCTCGACCGCAGACGGCTTGGTCATGGGGACGCGCACCGGGTCTATCGATCCGGGCGTGCTCGTCGCCCTCATGCGCGACGACCATCTCTCGCTCGACCAGCTGGAAGACCTGCTCTACCGCAGGAGCGGCCTGCTGGGCCTGTCGGGGATCTCGCCGGACATGCGCTTGCTACTGGCAAGCGATCGTCCGGAGGCGCGCGAGGCGGTGGACTACTACTGCTATTCCGCCGCGCGCCACGCCGCATCGCTGGCGCCGGCGCTGGGCGGCCTCGACGCCATCGTCTTTACCGGCGGCGTGGGCGAGAATGCAGCACCTGTGCGCGCGAAGATCCTGGCGCATCTGGCGTGGCTGAAGGTTCCGGCGAGCCATGTGCACATCGTTCCCGCGGACGAAGAACGCACCATCGCGCGGGATGTGACGTCACTGCTCGGCTGAGCGCCGCTCTATCGTCTATCTGCTGCAGTCGACATGGCGAGGAGCAGCGATCCCGTCGCCACGATGTCGTCGACGCTGGCGCCGCGCGACAGGTCCGAGACCGGCTTGGCGAAGCCCTGCAGCACCGGTCCGATGGCCTGGGCCCCGCTCAGATATTGCGTGAGCTTGTAGGCAATGTTGCCGGCATCGAGATCGGGAAAGACAAGGACATTCGCCTGACCGGCCACGGGCCCTGGCTCTGCCATCTTGCGCGCGGCGACGGCCGCCGACAGTGCGGCGTCGCCCTGCAACTCGCCGTCGAT
>JBGSNJ010000116.1:0-4549 GCA_041739715.1 Aestuariivirga sp. | reverse complement strand
GATCTCCTGAGCGGCATCGAGAACCTGACGGGCTCGGGCAAGAACGACGTGCTGGAAGGCGATCTCGGAAACAATGTCCTGAACGGCGGCAGCGGCACCGACATGGTGAGCTATGCGCATGCCACGTCAGGGGTAACGGTCAGCCTGGCGGTGACGACGGTCCAGAACACCCTTGGCGCCGGCACGGACCAGCTGGTCTCGATCGAGAACCTGACCGGTTCAATCCATGGCGACCGCCTGACGGGTTCGAGCGGCAACAATCTCCTGATCGGCGGCGAGGGCGATGACCTTCTGGACGGCGGGTCCGGCAACGACACGATGGTGGGCGGCAAAGGCAATGACACCTATGTGGTGGGCAGCACCTCCGACATCGTCGACGAAACCAGTACCGGAGCCGACGGCCTCGACACGGTGCGCTCCACCGTCACCTTCAGCCTGGTCGCTTCATCGCGCGTCAAGGGCGAGATCGAGAACCTGACCCTCGAAGGCACCGGCAACATCAACGGCACCGGCAATGCGCTGAACAACGTCATCACCGGCAACGCAGGAAAGAATGTCCTCAGCGGCGGCAATGGCAATGACAAGCTCACCGGCAGCGACGGTGCAGACACGCTGGATGGCGGGGCCGGCGGCGATATCTTCGCCTATCTGGCCGTACCCGACTCTTCGACAGCCACGGGCACCTTCGACGCCGCCAAAGGAGATATCATCCTGAACTTCGCGTCAGCCAATGAAGCGGCGCCGGACCTCCAGGACAAGATCGATCTTTCCGGCGTGGTTGACTCCATTGACCACAATCTTTTGTGGACCGGCAAGACGGCATCTGCCTATGGGGTCTGGCAGAGCGCCTCCGGCAGTGCGACGCTGGTCAACATCGACACCTCCGGCGACGGTGTTGCCGACATGGTAGTGAAGATCAATACCACCGAAACGCTTTCGGAAAGTGACTTCATCGGCGTCGACACGCCCGCTGCCGTGGTCGCATTGGACGATCTCGACTCTTCCGAAGGCTTCGTCGTCGTAGGCGCAAACGAGGGCGGCTATGCCGGACTGGCCGTCTCTACAGCGGGAGACGTGAACGGCGATGGCCTGGATGACTATATCGTCGGCGCGCCCTATGGCAGCACGGCCGACGGTCGCGTCGGCGAGGCCTACGTCATTTTCGGTACCGGTGACCCCGCCGACATCAACCTTGCCAAACTTTCCACAGACGTCGGATTTGCTGTCCGGGGACTGGCGAGCGATGACCAGACCGGCCGCGCCATTTCTGCCGCGGGCGACGTCAATGGCGACGGCTTTGACGACCTCATCATCGGCGCGCCTTATGGTGACGCCGGCGGTTCCGATGCGGGCCAGGCCTATGTGATCTTCGGAGGGCTCAACCCGGACGATGTCGATGTCTCCACTCTTTCCGACAGCGAGGGCTTCGTCATGCAGGGCGGCGAAGCCGGTGCTCTCGCGAGCTGGAGTGTTTCCTCGGCCGGCGACGTCAATGGCGATGGCTTCGACGATGTCCTGGTCGGTGCGCCCTATGGCAGTGCCGGGGGCGCATACTCCGGGCAGACCTATCTCATCTTTGGAGCTGCCGATCCGGCGCCCGTGAAACTCGGCGATTTGCAGGATAGTCAGGGCGTCATCATCGCGGGCGAGGCTGCGGGAGATTATCTCGCATGGAGCGTGGCTTCGGCCGGTGATGTCAATGGCGACGGGTTCGATGATCTCATCATCGGTGCGCCTTACGCCAGCCCGGGCGGTAGCTACTCTGGGCAGGCCTATGTTGTCTTCGGCTCGGCAAAGTTCTCCGGCGTGAACTTGCAAGACCTGTCACCTGATCGTGGATTTATGATCGAAGGCGCGGCTGCGGACGACTTTGTCGGCTTGAGCGTTGCCGGCGCAGGCGACGTCAACGGCGACGGGTTCGATGACGTCATTGTCGGTGCGCCCTATGGCAGCAAGGGCGGCGAATACTCCGGTCAGGCCTACGTGATCTATGGCGGTACCGCGGCGAAGACGGTGAGTCTCGGCGATCTCCGCCCCGATCAGGGTTTCCTGATTCAAGGTGACGCGGCGGGCGATCTGACAGGATGGAGCATTGACTCGGCCGGCGACGTGAATGGCGACGGTTTCGATGACCTCATCATCGGCGCGCCTTACGGCAGCAGGGGCGCCGACTACGCCGGTCAGGCCTATCTGATCTTCGGAGGCGCGGGTCTTTCCGACATCGACCTTACAAGCCTCGCCGATTCGCAGGGATTGATCATCGAGGGTGGTCTGACCGGCGGATATGCCGGGTTCAGCGTCTCCGCTGCAGGAGATATCAATGGCGATGGCTTCGCCGATCTCCTGGTCGGCTCGCCGACCGGCAGCGGCACGGCAGGTGAAGCCTATGTCATTCTCGGCGGCGCGTTTGGCGCAAGTACCTCGCTCGTCAAGGCCTCCGGCACGCCGGCAAAGGAACTTATCCTTGGTGGTGCTGGCGATGACGTGTTGACCGGTGGCGGCACCGGCGATGTCATGCGTGGGGGCGCAGGTGACGATCTACTCGCTGTGACGGGTGCCGGATTTGCTCATGCGGACGGCGGGTCAGGCTACGATACATTGCGCCTCGATGTTTCCGGTCAGAGCTTTGACTTCACCGGACTCCTGGCAACGAATCTGGAGAGTTTCGAGGCGATCGACATGACGGGGAGCGGCGGCAACAGCATCGCGCTCGATGCAGCCGACCTCCTCGCAATCTCCGATGATCGCCGCGATGGGCTGACATACCTCACCGTCTTGGGTGACAAAGGCGATGAACTCGTCCTGGCAGACAAGGGATGGATGCCGGGCAAGGAGCAGCAAATCGGCTCGGATGTCTTCGACGTCTTCCAGAACGGCAATGCCGTGCTGCTCGTTCATACCGACGTCGATGTCAGCGGACTCCTTCTTGCGTAGGGTCGCCAAACGTCAGTCTGGCAACTCGGAAGGGATGGCATGAGTAGGCCCTCACGTCCGGAACAGGTTGCAACGCGCGATGACCCTGTCTTCCAGGTCAACACATCGCGGGGTTTCACCGCTTGGCTGAAGCAGAGTGGCGCCAGCCTCGCCGTCACCACTTACCAGGTCGGCAAGCTTCTTCTTTTCGGCACACGACCCAATGAAACCCTCTGGGTCTTCAATCGGAACATCGGTCGCTGTCTTGGGTTGGCCACGCAAGGTGCCGACATTTGGCTTGCCGCAGAAACACAGATCCTGAAGCTGAGCAATACGCTTGAATCGGGCCAGAGGACTCCGGACGGCTCGGACGGGTTCTTTGTTCCAAGGCTCTCCTACTTCACCGGCGATCTCGACGTTCATGACATTGCGGTGACGGCCGATGGAGGGATGCTCTTCGTGAACACCCTGTTCAACTGCCTTGCTGCCGCCAGCGCCAGTCACAGCTTTGTACCTGTCTGGAAGCCTTCCTTCATCAGCCGTCTGGTGGCCGAGGACAGATGCCATCTGAATGGATTGGCCATGCGCGATGGCGCTGCGGCCTTCGTGACAGCCGTCGCCCGTAGCGACACCTTCGACTCGTGGCGCGATCACCGCCGCGATGGCGGCATTGTCATCGATGTTGGATCCCGCGAGATCGTCGCTTCAGGGCTCAGCATGCCCCACTCGCCACGCTGGCACCGGGGCAGGTTGTGGCTGCACAATTCCGGGACAGGCGAGTTCGGATCCGTCGATTTGCGTACTGGCCGCTTCGAGCCCCTGTGCTTCTGTCCCGGCTATTTGCGCGGGCTGGATTTCATCGATGGTTTTGCTGTGATGGGCCTGTCCCGGCCGCGCGAGAACAGAACGTTTTCCGGCCTGGCTCTCGATGCGCAGTTGTCGGCGCGTCGGATGGAGCCGCGTTGCGGCATCTATGTCGTTGATCTGGACTCGGGCGCTGTTGCCCATTCCCTCACGATTGAGGGCGTCGTTGCCGAGCTTTACGATGTCTCCGTTCTGCCCGGCATGTTGCAGCCTGCTGCCCTTGGCCCCAACAGCCCCGAGCTGGCGCGCATGATCTCCATCGGGTCGGCCCGTCTGACCAGCTGACCTGTGCTGTTCGTCACAGCGGAGACCTTCGAAGACGGCTAGGAAGAAGTCATCGGGACGGCCTGATACCGGAGGGATACGCCAATGACCATTACCGCTCGCGCTTCGACCGTGCTGCTGAATGCCGTCTCGGGCATGACCCGGATCGGCAGCCGCCATCGCAACTGCCAGATGCTACTGGCCATGGACGACCATCTCTATCGCGACGTCGGCCTGTCGCGCCTCGATGTGATCGCCAGTCCGTTGCGCTGAATCCCCCTTTCTCCCGAACCTGCCTCCCCCTGCAAACAGCCGCCTCCGGGCGGCTTTTCCTTTGGGCCATATCCGGCACTTTCATCCGGCGCCTTGCCAAGGTATTGTTGAACAATGGATATCCGCCAACTTCAGTATCTTGCCGCCCTTGCCCGCGAAAAGCACTTCACCCGGGCTGCCCAGGCCTGCAATGTCACCCAGCCGACGCTTTCGGGCCGGATCAGGCAGCTTGAGC
>JBGSNJ010000010.1:0-3949 GCA_041739715.1 Aestuariivirga sp. | reverse complement strand
CGGCGTGACCGGCTGGTCGGAGGGTGGGCCCTGGGCGCTTGCCGCGGCGGCCTATGTCGATCCCGCGCGGCTGCGCCACGTCAGCAGAATCGCCGGCGGCAGCTATGGGGCCTTCGGCGACAATTCCGCAGCGAAGTACCTGTCCAGGATCGACGCGCTTGGCGGATTCCTGGCGCTTCATTTCGAGCCCGGCTTCCGCCTCATGTATGCGAGCCTCGGTCTGACCGCCGAACACTTCCGCCAGAGTTACATCAAGGCCTTGCTCAAGTCCGTGAATGACCAGGACCGCCAGATCCTGCTGCGGCCGGGCTTCGAGGCCGCCTTCTGCGCGGCGAGCGCGGAATGTTTCGCACACGGCAGCGAGGGGCTGGTGCGGGATTCGGAACTCCTCTACCGGCACTGGGCATTCGACGTGGTCGGCATCCGGCGCCCCGTCCACATGTGGCAGGGTCTGGCCGACACGCTGGTGCCGCCGCCGGTCAACAAGGAGGTGGCGGACCGGATGCCCGGTTCGATCTGGCATCCGGTCGAGGGCGCCGGCCATTTCGTCGCGATCGGTTCGGCGGACGACATCCTTGCCATCGCGGCCAAGGATCTCGCCGCGACGGGCACAGCGGCCTAGCGCCGCCCCCTTACTCCGCGATGGTCTTGCCGGTCAGGGCCTCGAAGGGATCCGCGGCGGTAACCTCGGCTGTCTGCCTTGTGCCCGGCATCACCTCGAAACGCGGATCGAAATCGACCATGGTGGCAGCGAGCTTCGCGAGGATGGTGGGATCGCCCTCGACCTTGGCCGTGCCGTCCTTGATCTGATCCTCGAGCGACTTCACGCCCATCATGGCCTGTTCGAGGTCTGCGCGGTTGATGGTGAGCGTGAGGTCCGGCTTGTCGGCCAGGAAGCCCTGGATATTGGTGAGCGTCGCATTCTCGAGTTCGACGATGAACTTCTCGCCGCTGTCCGGCGTGATCAGGTTCATCGTGAAGCGCAGGCCTTCCGCCTTGCGGCTGTCCATGCGGATGCCGAGGAAGTTGAGGAAAAGCTCGGTCGACATGGCGCGGATCACGTCGGGGCTGCTGGAGCTTGCGGTCTCGCCTTCCGGAATGCCGGTGCGCAGCTCGTAGGCGCCAGCAAGGAAGCTGTTGCGCAGGCCGGGGTTCTCCTGCTGGTAACCGATCTGCTCGAAGATATCGGCCAGGAGATCCTTGGCCGGCTGGTTCGAAGGTTCTGCCTGCACCAGCTTGTTCACGATCTCCTGGGCAAGGAAGTACTTGCCCTCGTTGTGGAGCGCCTGGCCGCGCGCCATGATCTTGTCCGACCCGCCCATCATCTCGACATAGAGCGGTGCTGAGTCTTCCGGCGACAGCGGAACCAGCGTTGCGGGATTGCAGTCCCAGAAGCCGAGGAAGCGCTGGATGACACCGCGGGAGTTGTGTTCCGGCGATCCGTGATACCCCCGGCAATGCCACTTCTGCAGGATCGAGTCCGGCAGGCGGTAGAGGTTGTGGATCTGGTTGATGGTAACGCCCTGGTTGGCGAAATGCAGCACCTGGTTATTCATGTGGGCATAGAGGTCGCGCTGGTCGCGTAGCACCTCCCGGATGCGCTCATTGCCCCAGCGCGGCCAGTGGTGGGAGGCGAACATGACTTCGGCGTCCTTGCCGAAGCGATACAGCGCCTCGCTGATGTACTTCGACCACCGCAGCGGATCGCGCACCTGAGCTCCACGCAGCGTGTAGATGTTGTGAAGCGTCGCCGTGACGTTCTCGGCCATCCACAGGGCCTTCATGTCCGGGAAGTATGTGTTCATCTCGCGCGGCGCTTCGGTGTTCGGCGTGTTCTGGAAGATCATCCGCACCCCGTCGACCTCGAACTCCTCGATGGGTTCGGACACAAAGCGCGTCGGTGTGATGAGCCCGGTGGCACCGGCGGAGATCTTGTGCCCCAGCCCCTGGGTCACGAAGCCGTGCGGCGAGACCGGAAGCAGCAGGCCGTACTGATAGAACAGCCGCCTGTTCATGGCGTTGCCGGCAAAGACGTTTTCGGCAACGGTGAATTCCATGAAATCGACCGGCGCGATGATCTGCACCTTGCCGGAGGCGACGTCCTCGTCCTTGAGGTCGAGGCCGCGCACGCCGCCCCAGTGGTCGCCATGCGTGTGGGAGTAGATGACCGCCGTGATCGGCCGGCCCTCGCCGACCTTCTCCTGGAACAGCTTTGTCGCGGCGCGCACCGCTTCGGCTGAGACCAGCGGATCGAACACGATCCAGCCCGCCTTGCCACGCACAAAGGTGATGTCGGAAAGGTCGACCCCGCGCACCTGATAGATGCCGGGGATCACTTCATAGAGGCCGTAGTTGTTGTTCAGCCTTGCGATGCGGAGCATCGACGGGTGGATGCTGTCGAATTCCCTGTCCTCGTTCAGGAACTGGAAGCGCTCCATGTCCACGGCGTCGTGACCCGCGTCGGCCTTGATCCTGAGATCCGGCATCGGCGCGATGAAGCCCTTCTTCTGTTCGTCGAAATCGCGCGTGTCGGCGAAGGGGAGCGTCGCCTTCGCCTTCCGCAAGACCTCAAGCGTATGGGGCGAGGGCGCCTTGCCCTTGGGATGGAAGTGGCCCGCGAGCGGCTGCGCCGGTGTTGCGGCCATGGCCGTGCTGCCTTCGAGAAGATGCCGTCCGGTGACGGCAAAAGCGGCAGTTGCGGCCGATGCGGTTCCGAGAAAATCGCGGCGTGTGGTCATTGGGTCCTCCATGTATGGGCGGTGCGACGGCATTTCAGCCTCCACATCTGTGGTCTGGCACAGGGTACGCACAGGGCGGTGCCGCAAACCGCCCGATGCTTACTTGATCCGCCTGACTGAGACTGCTTAAATTTCCGCAATTTCCTGGAGGCGCGTAACTGACCTGGCCTAGCGAACTCGATCTGCTTCACGAGACAGGATGGTTGAGCGAGACGCCCATGGCCTTTCGCCTCGACGTGCTGAGCCGCTGCGTGATGAAGCGTTATGGCCGCGGCGAAGCGATCTACAGCGCCAGCGACACGGCAGGAGGCCTGTTCGGCCTGGTCGAGGGCGGCATCGGCGTCGAGGTCATGCCGGAAGACCGCCCGCCCTATCTCGGATTCTTCGTGCAGCCCGGCTTCTGGATCGGCGAGGTGTCGGTGCTGACCCGGCGCCCGCGCGCAGTGGGCCTCAGAGCGACGCGGGATTGCGTCCTGGCACACCTTCCACTGGCGCAATGGGACAACATTACCCGTGCGGATCCCGAGGCCTGGCGCTGGCTTGCGCATCTCATCCTGCGCAACGAGTTGATGCTCGTGGCCATGGCGACGCGCTGATGATCCGGCATGCGGCGGCACGCGTTGCCGCCATGCTGCTGGTGATGGCGAGCAGCGGCGCGGCGCCGGACAGCCACCCCGATCCCGCCTTCGAGGCGAACCAGGAGGACCTGGCCCGAATCACCAATCTCTCCCGTTCGAGCCTCGGCCGCATCCTCGCGGATTTCGCGGCCGAGGGCCTGATCAGTTTCGGCTATCGCCAGATCCGGATCGCCGACGCGGCGGGTCTGCGCCGGCGCCGCAGCGAAACCTGACACGAGCCATTGCCGAGCCGCCGATCGCGCCTCACTCGGACCGGGTCACCCAGCAGTTGCCATATTTCTCCGATTTGCAGAACCTGATCGCGGCATCCTCTGCTTTCTTCTTCGAGCCTTCGCCCCATGCGATGCCGCAGGCCTGACCCTGACGGCCGCCACTGCCCATGTTGGAGGTCGCGAAGGCCTTGTGACCAGGCTTTGCATCGTATTGCTTGAACAGCTTGCGGCATTCCTTGTTCCAGAACTCGACCCCCTGGGCCGCAGCCGGATTCTGGGGAAGACCGAGCGCCAGCCCGGCGGCCACAAGGCCTGCGAGGAGAAGGGGGATGGCGCGATGTGATGTCGTCGGTCGCATGAC
>JBGSNJ010000079.1:0-6561 GCA_041739715.1 Aestuariivirga sp. | reverse complement strand
TGCGCCATGAAGTTCCCGGCGTGGCCCAGACGGTCAGACGGCTCGGCCTCAAGACTGGGGCCGGCGCGGTTGCGCAGGTGCTCAAGACCTTCCACACCGCCCATGGCGGAAAGCTGTCGCTGGTCCGGCTGCTGGCGGGCGAGGTCGCCGACGGCACGGTTTTCCATGGCGCGCAGGGGCAGGAATCCCGTACCGCCGGCATCTTCACCCTGCTGGGCTCGACGCCTCACAAGATCGCCAAGGCCAGTGCCGGCGACACGGTGGCGCTCGGCCGACTGGATGCCTTTGCCACGGGTGAGACCATCTCGACGGCCAAGGGCCACACCCCGCAGCTTGCCGAGGTGCCGAAGGCTGCGGGCGTCTATGGCTTCGCCATCTCGGTGTCGGACCGCAAGGACGAGGTGAAGCTCACCAGCGCCATAGCCAAGCTGATCGAGGAGGATCCGTCGCTCTCGCTCGACCACAACCAGGACACCCACGAAATGGTCCTGTGGGGGCAGGGCGAGATGCATCTTCGGGTGGCGCTGGAGCGGCTGCAGGGCAAGTTCGGCGTTCATGCCCGCTCGAAGCCTCGCCGCATTGCCTACAAGGAGACGATCCGCAAGCCGGTGCAGATCCGCGGCCGCCACAAGAAGCAGTCCGGCGGGCACGGCCAGTTCGGCGATGTCGTAATCGAGATCGCGCCGCAACCGCGCGGCAGCGGTTTCCAGTTCAGCGATACGATCACCGGCGGCGTGGTGCCGAAGCAATATATTCCCGCCGTCGAGGCAGGCGTGCGCGAATGGATGGGCCACGGCCCACTCGGCTTCCCGGTGGTCGATTTCTCGGTCAATCTTTCGGATGGTTCCTACCATGACGTCGACTCGTCCGAGATGGCCTTCAAGACGGCGGCGCGCATCGCCATGAGCGAGGGCATGCCGCAATGCTTGCCGGTCCTGCTGGAACCCATCGTGGAAGTTGAGATCCATGTGCCGAGCGAGGCCACGTCACGGATCAACCAGATCGTCACCGGCCATCGCGGACAGCTTCTAGGTTTCGACGCCCGCGCCGGCTGGCCGGGCTGGGACACCGTCAGAGCGCATATGCCCGAGTCGGAAATGGGCTCGCTGATCATCGAGCTGCGTTCGGCCACCGCAGGTGTTGGCACCTTCACCTATCATTTCGACCACATGGCCGAACTGACGGGGCGAGCGGCGGACCAGGTGGTGAGCTCGCGCAAGGCGGAGGCGGCCTGAACGGACCGCTGGCCAATCATCGCATCGCCATCGCCTTGCCGGGATCGAGCCAGAAGGGCGGTAGCCAGGCCGGAATGCTGCTGAAGGGCAGGACTTCCGGCTTGAGCCTGATGCCGAGAACATCCGTCATGAAGGTGCGGCGCCTCGCGATGCGCGACCATGTTTCGGGAAAGTCGCGCTGCAGGGCGGCACGGGTCTCCGCGTCGGCCAGTGCCACGCCGTCCTCGATGTTGCTGGTGAAGTAGTCCGTGCCCGTCGCGGGAATGATGTCGCATTGCAGCGCCATCCCGCAGGCGAGTTTCATTCTGCTGCCCTTGCGGATCGGCGAATGCAGCCATTCGTCGAGATGGATGAGGTGGCCGGGATTGAGGCCGATGCCGAAGAAGGGATCGCCCACGTGGCGCATGGCGGCGTCAAACATTTCGCCGCCCGTCACGCCGATGCCCAGCGTCTCGTACCAGGCGATGGCAGCAGAGAAGTATGGCGCGACCAGCTTGTCGATGTAGTCGCGGATCGCGGGTTGCAGTTCATCCGCCGATGCGACCATCCAGCCGGCCCGGCAGTTGAGCGCACCCATGAGGCCGTGACCCACCACGATCGGGTCGCCGCGTTCGATGATCCGAAGGCTTGGACTGGGCAGGCCATACTTCGCACGGGGGCCCGAACACATGTTGATGTGGATCGACTGCATGAAGCCGTCGAGAGCCATGGCGCGCACCGCGTCGCGCTCGCACATGCCCGGCTTCACGTTCAGAATGAAGTCGCGGACCGCCGTCGACGTCTTGGTGGCGGCATATTCGAAGGCAGCAAGCTGCGCCACCTCGTTGTGGGCGCGCAGGCCGGTCACGGGATGCATGAAGAGCAAGGCCGCATTGGTCACCTCGCCGAAATGCTTCAGCGTTTCGACGAGATAGTGCGGTGTCTCGAACCAGTGCGGATCGAAGGCGCCATCTTCCGTCTCAAAGCCCTTCCAGCCCGCAAGGCCGATCCGCAGGTCGTGTCCGAGGCCCGCATCGCGCAGGACATTGCGCAGAGGCACAGATCTGTCGCGCGGCTGGCCCATCAAGCTCAAGGGTTGCCACAGCACGCGATCGAAATCGCCGGCGGCAGTCTCGGCATAGGGATAGCCCTCGTTGCCGGCCAGCAGGCAGGGCCGGCGTCCAGGAACGACAATGAGCAGCGCTTCCTCGAAGCGCGGATCATAACCCGAGGCCCAGGAGATGTTGGCCAGATGCTCGCGGTCGCCGTAGATCACAATGGCATCCAGTCCGGCCTCCGCCATGCGGGATTCGAGGCGGGCAATGCGGGCACGGTAGATGTCTCGCGTCAGCTGCGGTTCCACTGTCGGAGTTCCGAATTCGGGCAGCGTGAAGGCACTCAGTTGGGCGCGGGGCATGGGAAGCTTCTTTCGTCCGAGGCTAACCGATCACGCCGCAGGGTAAACCCCTCGCCAAGCCGTGATCGGCCTTGATTTGTGCTGCGTAGGATAGAGGACTAGCTTACCCCCCAACAAGGAGTACGCCCATGCAGATTCTGCACCGCAAAAGTTGGGAAATCCCGGAATCCCGGGTCACGCCGGAACATGTCTTTCTCAATCGCCGCAGCTTCATGGCGGCGGCGGCCGGAGCCGGTGTCATGGTCGCCGCCGGTCCGGTGCGTGCGCAGGAGGATCCCTCGGCCTCGCTTTATCCAGCAAAGGTCAATCCCGCCTTCGCCGATGCCGGACGGCCGGTGACGGCGGAGGAATACAACACCACTTTCAACAACTATTACGAGTTCGGCACGTCGAAGCGCATCGCTGCCGCGGCCGAGAAGCTGCCGATCCGGCCCTGGACCATCGTGCTTGACGGCGAGGTGGAAAAACCGATGACGCTCGGGATCGACGACCTCCTTAAACAGGTGACATTGGAAGATCGCGTCTACCGTCATCGTTGCGTCGAAGCCTGGTCCATGGTGGTGCCGTGGTCTGGTTTTCCCGTATCGAAACTGGTAGAGATCGCCAAGCCAACCTCGAATGCCAAATATCTCCGTTTCGAAACCTTCAATCTGCCCGAGATTGCCGCTGGACAGCAGCCGGGATTCTTCGGCGCCTATCCCTGGCCCTATGTCGAAGGCATGACGATGGCAGAGGCGATGAATGATCTCGCGCTGATGGTCACCGGCGCCTATGGCAAGCCGGTGCCGAAGAGCATGGGAGCGCCGCTTCGTCTCCACCTTCCCTGGAAGTACGGCTTCAAGTCGATCAAGGGCATTGTGCGCGTGTCATTCACCGCGCAACGCCCGGTCAGCTTCTGGGAACAGCTGCAGGCCAGCGAATATGGTTTCTGGGCCAATGTGAACCCCGATGTGCCGCATCCGCGCTGGAGCCAGGCGACCGAGCAGGTTCTGGGCACCGACGAACGCATTCCGACGCTGCTGTTCAACGGTTATGGCGAGCAGGTCGCAGCGCTCTATGCAGGGCTCGAAGCCGAAAAGCTCTTCATGTGAACAAAAAAAGAGGCCGGCACGAAGCCGGCCTGCCTGAAGTTGCCCGTGCCCTCTCCGAGGGCTAACCGCGCGCGCCACAGGGGTATAGAGGGCGTGCACGGCCACTCGCGGCAGCGTTACAAGGGGAGGGCGTAACGGCCGCAAATCGCGTCAAGGAACGCGTATGCGGACAATGCAATCCATGTCGAAATCTGGCTAGGGGCTGAGCTGTCATGGGAGCCATGTGGGGTCCACATGACGTCATCGCGACGTCATCTTCCGCGTATGCTAGAATTAGGTCATGTCTCTTGACCTTTTAATCGCGCTGATCGGTTTTGCCTTCGTCACGTCGGTGACGCCGGGTCCGAACAATCTGATGCTGCTGGCATCCGGCGTGAACTTCGGCTTCCGCCGAACCTTGCCGCACATGCTGGGCGTGGGATTCGGATTCATGTTCATGATTCTTGTACTCGGCCTCGGGCTCAGCGCCGTCTTCGTGGCCTATCCGGTGGCGCATGACGTGTTGCGCGTTGTCGGCGGCGCCTACATGCTGTGGCTTGCCTGGAAGATTGCCAATGCGGGGGCGGTCAGCGATGGCGCGTCGTCAGGCAAGCCGCTGACGTTCCTGCAGGCCGCGCTGTTTCAGTGGGTCAATCCCAAGGCCTGGGTCATGGGCATTGCCGCCATCGCGAGCTATACGGTGACGTCCGACTACTTCCTGTCTCTGGTGACCGTCTGCGTGGTCTTTGGCCTGGTGAACATCCCGTCGATCGGCATCTGGGTGGGCTTCGGCACTGCCATGCGCAACCTGCTCGCCAACCCGCGCTATCTGCGCGCTTTCAACATCACCATGGCGCTGTTGCTGGTCGCCTCCATGGCGCCGTTGCTGTGGAGGTAGCCGGAGACGATGGCCAGTCTCAGAAACTCCACTCCTTGGCCTTGGCCACGATGAAGTCGCGGAAGACCGTCACGCGCTTGGTATCCTTCAGCTCCTCGGGATAGACGAAGTAGGTGTCGAACTCCGGCGTCTCGACCGGCAGGTCCACCACCACCAGGCTCGAATCAGCGGCCACGATGTAGTCGGCCAGCGAGGCGATGCCCATCCCGGCCTGCACGGCGCGGCGCATGCCATAGGCATTGTTGACCCGCAGCGATACGGGACGCGGATCGCCCTCGGGGCGGCCCACCTGTTCCAGCCAATTGACCGTCGTCAGGTATGTCGGGGCCTGGCCAAAGGTGAGGATCTTGTGCTTGTCGAGGTCCTCGACCGACTTCGGCATGCCATGGGCCTTCACATAGTCTGTCGAAGCATAGAGGTGGTGATGCACCGTGAAGAGCTTGCGCTGGATGAGATCCGGCTGCGTCGGCCGCCGCAGGCGGATCGCCACATCGGCTTCGCGCATGGAAAGATCGAGTTCGCGGTCGTCGAGCAGCAGGATCACCTGGATGTCGGGATAGAGTTCGGTGAACTCGCGCAGCCGCGGCGTGAGCCAGACGGAGCCGAGGCCGACCGTTGTGGTGATGCGCAGTTCGCCCGAGGGCTTTTCCTTCGAGTCCATCAGGCGCGTCTGGGCGGCCGTCAGCTTGGTGAAGACTTCGTGCGCCGTGCGATAGAGCATTTCGCCCTGTTCGGTGAGAATCAGGCCGCGCGCATGGCGATGGAAAAGCGGAACGTTTAGCCCGTCTTCAAGCGCACTGATCTGCCGGCTCACGGCCGACTGGGACAGGCCCAACTCGTGCCCTGCATGGGTGAAGCTGCCGGCATCGGCAACCGCATGGAAGATGCGCAGCTTGTCCCAATCCATGATGTTATTCAGCGGCATGCCGTACCTCGGCGCGCGTATGCAGCCAGCGCTCGGCTTCAAGGGCGGCCATGCAGCCCATTCCGGCTGCCGTCACGGCCTGGCGATAGACATCGTCGGTGACGTCGCCAGCGGCGAAGACTCCCTCGATGGCGGTTGCGGTTGAGCGTGGCTCGGTGATCAGGTAGCCGCCCTGTTTGAAGGGAAGCTGTCCGTCGAACAGTTCGGTTGCCGGCTTGTGGCCGATGGCGATGAAGATGCCGTCGACAGCCATGTCCTCGGTTGCGCCTGTCTTCACATTGCGCAGACGCGCGTGAGTCACGCCTTTGGGATTGTCCGTACCCAGAACGTCATCCAGCGTGGTGTCCCACATGACCTTGATCTTTGGATGATTGAACAGGCGGTTCTGCAGGATGCGCTCGGCCTTGAACGCGTTGCGGCGATGAACCACGACAACTTCGCTGGCGAAATTCGTAAGGAACAGCGCTTCTTCCACGGCGGTGTTGCCGCCGCCCACGACCAGCACTTTCTTGTTGCGATAGAAGAACCCATCGCAGGTGGCGCAGGCCGAAACGCCGAAGCCGCGGAAGGCCTGCTCGGAGGGCAGGTCCAACCACTTGGCCTGGGCGCCGGTGCAGATGATCAGCGCGTCGCAGGAGTACTCCTGGCCGGAGTCGCCCTTCAGCCAGATCGGCCGGGACTTGAGATTGACTTCGGTGATGGTATCGGAGACGACCTCGGTCCCGACATGCTCGGCCTGGGCCTTCATCTGTTCCATGAGCCAGGGGCCTTGGATCACGTCGGCAAAGCCCGGATAGTTCTCGACGTCAGTGGTGATGGTCAGTTGCCCGCCCGGCTGGATGCCCTGGACCAGCAGGGGCTTCAGCATGGCGCGCGCGGCATAGATCGCAGCGGTGTAACCCGCTGGTCCCGATCCGAGGATCAGGACGCGGGCGTGACGGACGTTCATCGGACGGACTCCCGGGTCGCTATGAGAAAACAGCATAGCTCATATGGGGCTTGGGGCAAGCCCACTACAAGCCCTTGTGAACAGACCG
>JBGSNJ010000071.1:0-9023 GCA_041739715.1 Aestuariivirga sp. | reverse complement strand
TCGGCATAGACGATAGCCACACGCCGCGCGGTGAGATTGACGCGTGCCTGCTTCACGCCGGGGATGGCGCCCATGCCGGTCTCGATGTTGGAGATGCAGCTGGGCCGGCTCACCTGCGGCGCCAGGAACTCGATCCGCTTGATCCCCGGCCCGGCCGGCGAGATCCAGCGTTCGGCCTCGTCGCCTTCCAGCCGGTAGGGCTGGAAGCATTCGCCATCGATGCTGCAGCAGGGCAAGGTCACGGCTCAGTCCTCAACGAAGAGGCGATAGGTCTTGCGATAGGTCTCGCCGCCGGCGCCAGCGGCGGTGATCTCGACGTCCCAGACGCCTTTGGCCAATGCGGCCTCTGCGATGTAGTGGCCCGCACCTTCGCTGGCGAAGGCCAGTGCCTGGTCCTGGCGGTCGGTGGTGGGGCGGCGCAGCATGCCGGTGACCGTCATGCCGGTGAGCGGCGCCTTGCTGCGGTCGGCGAAAGACACCCTGACGCGGTTCGTCTCATGGCTGACCTCGACGGTCCAGCCCATGGCGTCCTGGGCGCGCGCCTTCGCCAGGTCGTCATCGAAACTCTGGCTTGCAATGTAGCCGTTGGCGACCACCAGTCCCGACCAGGTCGAGTTGGCGAAATAGGCCATGGTCAGGTTCACGGCAATGATCACGCCGAAAAAGGCGAGGATCGAAGCCAGCATGTGTTTGCCGGTGAACTCGCGGGGTGCCGTCGCGCTTCGCATGGTCAGTCCTCCTCGTCTTTCTCGCCTGCTGCATGAAACACGGTTTCGTAGCTTCCGGACTCCGGAACTCCGCCCTGCGTCAGCTCGATGACCTCGAAGCTGAAATCGGACCGCTGGTCTTCCAGCACGTCCTTGTCGGACGTCGCTACGTAGATCTTCACGGCCCGCAATTTGTCGGGCTCGACGGCGACATCGATGGAGCTCAGCCCCTTCGCGTTCTCGCCGACCATTTCCATGGTGGCACCCGGCAGGTCCTTGAGCGTGATGCGGAATGTGCGCGGCTCCTGCTTCATGTTCAGGATCTTGACGGTATAGCCGTTGCGGATTGACCCGTCGGAGAGCTGCACATAGAGAGGATTGCGGTCGGGCACGATGTTCACGTCAAGCCGGTCGCGGGACAGCAGCGACACCAGCATGGCGATGCCGACCGCCGCCCACAGGGCCGAATAGATGAAGGTGCGCGGCCGGAGCAGGTGATGCCAGTCCCAGGCGGCGTTCTTGTCCACCGTGTTCTGCGCATAGAGGCTGGCGGTGGAATAGGAGATCAGCCCGCGCGGCTTGCCGACCTTGTCCATCACCGCATTGCAGGCATCGATGCAGAGGGCGCAGTTGATGCATTCGAGCTGGTTGCCGTCGCGGATGTCGATGCCCATGGGGCAGACCGCCACGCAGGCGTTGCAGTCGACGCAGTCGCCGATGCGCAGGCCTTGCGCCTCGGCCTTCTTGCGGCCGGCATGCCGGGGTTCGCCGCGCCAGGCATTGTAAGTGACGATGAGCGATTCCTCGTCAAGCATGGCGCCCTGGATGCGCGGCCAGGGGCACATGTAGGTGCAGACCTGTTCGCGCATGAAGCCGGCGAAGGTGAAGGTTGTCGCCGTCAGAATGCCGATGGTGAAATAGGCGACCGGTGCCGCCTGGCCCGTCACAAGCTGGCGCAGAAGGGTCGGGGCATCGGCGAAGTAGAAAACCCAGAAGCCGCCGGTGGAGATGGCGATCAGCAGCCAGAGGAAGAGCTTGGCTCCCCGCTTGCGGATCTTGGCGAAGCTCCAGGGCGCGGCGTCCAGGCGGATGCGCGCGTTGCGGTCGCCCTCGGCCCAGCGCTCCACCGCCATGAAGAGGTCGGTCCAGACCGTCTGCGGGCAGGCATAGCCGCACCAGATGCGGCCGAACATCGAGGTGGCGAGGAAGAGGCCGACGCCCGCCATGATGAGGAGGCCGGCGACATAGTAGAATTCCTGCGGCCAAATCTCGATGAAGAAGAAGTAGAAACGCCGGTTGGCCATGTCGATCAGCACGGCCTGGTCCGGCGCGCCCGGTCCCCGATCCCAGCGGATCCAGGGCGTGACGTAGTAGATGCCGAGCAGGACGACGAGCAGGAGCCATTTCAGGCGGCGGAAGGTTCCGGCCACGTCCTTCGGATGAATCTTGACGCGCGCCGCATAGAGCGGGCGATTCTCTGCCTTGTTGACCGCCTCCACCTCGTGGTGGTCGACGTCTGTCTTTTCGACGGTGTTGATGACCTGAACCATGTGCTGTCTGCCGCGACCCCCGTCGCCTTAACTCTACTCCCGGGAGGAAGCCGGGTCTCCTCAAACCCGCGCGGCACATTAACAGTTGGCCGCGCAGGACTCTCCTGCAACTGGATAGTTGGCCTACTGGCCGCCGCCCAGCGAGTGAACATAGACCGCCAGCTGCTTCACCGTCGCATCGTCGAGCCTGCCGGCCCATGCGGGCATCACGCCCTGGCGCGGCTTGTGGATCTGCGCCGTGATCGCTTCCAGCCCGTCGCCGAACAGCCAGATGCCGTCGGTCAGGTTCGGTGAGCCGAAGTCGGTCAGGCCTTTGCCGTCCTCGCCGTGGCAGGAGGCGCAGTTTTCGACGAAGAGCGGCTTGCCGCGCTCGGCCGCTGCCGCGTCCGCCTGTCCGCCCGAGAGCGTCAGGGTGTAGTTCGCCACGTCGGCGATCTGTTCGGGCGTCAGGATACCATCGGCGCCGAAGGCCGGCATCTGCGAGTCGCGCGTCTCGCCATTCAATGTATAGCGGATGCCGTTCCGCAGCGTGGTGTGGATCTGGTCGGGCGTGCCGCCCCAGAGCCAGTCGTCATCGTTGAGGTTCGGATAGCCTGCGCCGCCGGCCGCGCCCGAGCCGTGGCACTGGACGCAGTTGACCTTGAACGCAGCCGCACCGCCGGCGCGTGCGAATTCGAGCAGGGCAGGGTCTTTCAGGATGTCCTCGACCGAGGCCGAGGCGATCTTCTCGAGCTGCTCGCCCTGGGCTGCCCGTGCCTGGGCGATGCTTTCGGTCACGGCCGCGCGGGAGCTGTAACCCAGGATGCCCGGAGTGGCACCATTGATAAGCGGCCAGGCGGGATAGAGAATTGTGTAGCCAGCCGCCCAGATGATGCAGGCATAGAAGGTGTAGAGCCACCAGCGCGGAAGCGGCGTGTTCAGTTCCCTGATGCCGTCCCACTCATGCCCGGTCGTTGCCGTTCCGGTGATGTCGTCGTGTTCAATCTTTGACATGGAAGTCAGTCCTTCGGATCTTTCTTGAGTGGGATGCGCGCGACGTCGTCGTAGATCTTCTTGGATCCCGGCCGGAAGGCCCAGATGACGATCCCGATGAAGATGAGGACCATGAGGAGCAGGCCCCAACTGTCGGCGAAGCTGCGGAGTGCGTCATAGCTCATGGCGTCACCTCGAAGCTGCGGCTTTGAAGGTCGAGGTGTCGACCAGCGTGCCGAGCATCTGCATGTAAGCGATCAGCGCATCCATCTCCGTGATCTTGCCCTGGCCGTCATAGTCGCGGGCCTGGGCCTTCTTGTAGCGCTCCAGCATGGCGTCGGCGTCGTTGCCCGTGGCCTGGGCCACGAAATCGGCCTCGGCATTGGCGATCTGGTCTTCGGTGTACATGGCGCCGCGGCCATTGTTCACCACCAGGTTGAGCGCCGCGAGGTGTTTTCCGATGCCCTTGCCGTCGACTTCCTTGTCGAGAAGGAAGGCGTAACCCGGCATCACCGATTCCGGCACCACGCTGCGCGGATCGATGAGGTGCTGGCGGTGCCATTCGTCAGAGTAGCGTCCGCCGACCCGGGCGAGATCCGGCCCGGTGCGCTTCGAGCCCCACTGGAAGGGATGGTCGTACATCGACTCCGCCGCCAGGCTGAAGTGGCCATAGCGTTCCACCTCGTCGCGGAAGGGACGGATCATCTGGCTGTGGCAGTTGTAGCAGCCCTCGCGGATGTAGACATTGCGGCCCGCCAGCTCGAGCGGAGAGTAGGGCCGCATGCCTTCTACATCCTCGATGGTGTTCTCGAGGTAGAAGAGGGGCGTGATCTGCACCAGGCCGCCGATGGTCACCACGAGGAAGCTGAGGATCAGCAACAGCGTGGCATTCTTTTCGATCGTTGAGTGGTTCATGGCACGTGTTCCTGATGCTTATGCGGTTGCCGGCAGCCCGACCTGGGCTTCGACTGGCGTGTTGCCACGCACCGTGCGGTAGAGGTTGTAGACCATGATCAGCGCGCCCAGCAGGAACAGCAGTCCGCCGAAGGCCCGGATCACATAATAGGGGTGCATGGCCGCCACGGTTTCCGCGAAGGAGTAGACGAGGAAGCCGTTGGCATCGTACTCGCGCCACATCAGGCCCTGCATGATGCCCGACACCCACATGGCCGAGGCGTAGACCACGATACCGAGGGTGGCGAGCCAGACATGCCAGCTGACCAGACGCAGCGAGTAAACCTCCTTGCGGCCCCAGAGCTTGGGGAAGAGATAGTACATGCAGCCCATCGAGATCATACCGACCCAGCCGAGCGCACCGGAATGCACGTGGCCGATTGTCCAGTCCGTGTAGTGCGACAGCGAGTTCACCGCCTTGATCGACATCATCGGACCTTCGAAGGTGGACATGCCGTAGAAGGCGACCGAGATCACCATCATGCGCAGGACGGGATCGGTACGCAGCTTGTCCCAGGCGCCCGAGAGCGTCATCAGGCCGTTGATCATGCCGCCCCAGGAGGGCATCCACAGCATGATCGAGAAGACCATGCCCAGCGTCTGCGCCCAGTCGGGCAGGGCGGTATAGTGCAGGTGGTGCGGACCGGCCCAGATGTAGAGGAAGATCAGCGACCAGAAGTGCACGATCGACAGGCGGTAGGAATAGACCGGGCGATCGGCCCGCTTCGGCACGAAGTAGTACATCATGCCGAGGAAGCCCGCGGTAAGGAAGAAGCCCACCGCGTTGTGGCCGTACCACCACTGGGTCAGCGCGTCCTGCACGCCCGAGAACATCGAGTAGCTCTTGTAGCCCGTGAACGAGACCGGCATCGAGAGGTTGTTGACGATGTGCAGCATTGCGATGGTCACGATGAAGGCGAGGTAGAACCAGTTGGCCACGTAGATGTGGGGTTCCTTGCGCTTCAGCAGGGTGCCGAAGAAGACCAGGAAATAGGCGACCCAGACCACCGTGATCCAGATGTCGATGTACCATTCGGGTTCGGCATATTCGCGGCTCTGGGTCACCCCGAGGAGATAGCCGGTGGCGGCCAGCACGATGAAGAGCTGGTAGCCCCAGAAGACGAACCAGGCGAGATTGCCGAGCGCCAGGCGGGCACGGCAGGTGCGCTGGACGACGTAGAAGCTGGTGCAGAGCAGGGCGTTGCCCCCGAAGGCGAAGATCACCGCCGAGGTGTGCAGGGGCCTCAGTCGTCCGAAGTTGAACCACTCGAGGTTGGGGTTCCAGGCCGGATAGGCCAATTGCAGCGCCACCACGAGGCCGACCAGGAAGCCGACCACGCCCCAGAAGACCGTGGCGATGGCGCCGGCCCTCACGACGCTGTCGAGATACTCCGCCTGGCTTGCGGCAGGCTTATGGGCGTTGCGGGCGATCATGATCACCGCAAGGATTGCGGCGGCCGCGAAGATGAACATGTGAATGGCGAAGGGCAGGTCATCCGCCTTGGCGCCCAGAGTGATGGCCAGGATGGCGACCAGCCCGAGCAGACCCATCTGCACGTATGATCCCGATCCCGATCCGTGTGTAAGTGTTCCCGACCCCATGATTGTCCTCATTCTGCTTGGAGTATGCGTCCACAAATGTTCCGCCTTCTGTCCAGAGACATTGACGTGGATCAAACGCGACGGGTGGCAATGTCGCGGCCGGCTTGGCCAAAGGTCGAATCCCGGTTGATTTTGCGGCGTCGCAAAGGGATCATCGGCCATGTTTCAGGACTGGACGATCCTGCTCGTCGGCCTCGGCTACCTCGGGCTGCTCTTTGCCGTGGCGACCTGGGGCGACTCGCAGTCGCGGCGGCGTCCGCGCGGCGGGCGGCCCCTGATTTATGCGCTTTCGCTGGGCGTCTACTGCACGTCCTGGACCTATTTCGGCAGCGTCGGCATCGCGGCCCGCACCGGACTGGACTTCATCCCCATCTATCTGGGGCCGATCCTGGTCTTCGTCTTCGGGTGGCGCCTCATCCAGGCCATCGCCGCCATCTCGAAGCGTCATAACATCGCATCCATCGCGGACTTCATCTCGGCGCGCTACGGCAAGAGCGAGGCTCTTGGCGCCGTGGTCGCGGTCATCGCCGTCATCGGGATCGTGCCCTACATCTCGATCCAGCTGAAGGCCGTCTCGGCCTCGCTGCAGGTGATCAATTTCGCGCCGCTGTGGCAGGCCGGGCTGCCCGCCTCGGCAACCGGCATCGATGGCCTGTCGATCATGGTGGCCGTCACCATGGGCATTTTCGCCATCCTCTTCGGCACCCGCCACATCGATACAACCGAGCACCAGGATGGCATGATCCTGGCCATCGCGGTCGAATCGATCGTGAAGCTGGTTGCCTTCCTGTTGGTCGGCCTCTTCGTGGTGAACGGCATCATGGGCGGATGGAGCAGCTTTTCCGACCGAATCGCCGCTGCGCCGCAGGTCGAAGGCCTGTTTGCGCAGGGCCTCGATGGCGGCCGCTGGCTGACCATGACCTTCCTGGCCGCCTGCGCCATCATCCTGCTGCCGCGCCAGTTCCACGTCACGGCCGTGGAGAATGCCAGCGGCACCGAGATCCGGCGCGCCCGCTGGCTGTTTCCGGCCTATCTCGTGGCCATCAACATCTTCGTCATCCCCATCGCCATTGCTGGCCTGCTGGTCATGCCGCCCGGCTCGGATCCCGACACTTTCGTGCTGGCGCTGCCGGTCAACGCCGGCAGCCAGATCTTTACCATGATCGCCTTCATCGGCGGACTGTCCGCCTCCACCGCCATGGTGATCGTGGAGTGCATCGCGTTATCGATCATGGTCTGCAACAACCTCGTGGTGCCGCTTCTGCTGCGCCAGAGGGACCAGGAGCGCGTCGCCATTCACAACGACATGGGCGAACGCCTGGTCCTCATCCGGCGCTGGGCCATCGTGCTGGTGCTTGCACTCGCCTATGGCTACTACCGGATGATTGGCGCCTCGGCGGCGCTGGCGCAGGTGGGCCTCATCTCCTTTGCTGCCATTGCGCAGCTCGCGCCTGCCTTCTTCGGCGGTCTCTTGTGGCGGCGCGGCACGGCGCGGGGCGCAATGGCTGGCATCGCCGCCGGATCTGCCGTCTGGCTCTACACCCTTCTGCTGCCGTCCTTCGTCGATGCCGGCTGGATCGGCCGCGGCTTCATCGACGATGGCCCCATGGGCCTCGCGGTACTCAGGCCGCGCATGCTCTTCTTCATGGAATTCGATCCGGTCACCCACGGCGTCCTGTGGAGCATGGTCGTCAACATCGCCACCTATGTGGTGGTCTCGCTCATGCGCCTGCCCACCGCCATCGAGCGCATGCAGGCGGCAAGCTTCGTGTCGCGCGAGATCCCCGGGCCGGGCGCGGGATTCCGGCTGTGGCGGACCACCGTCTCCGCCGAGCGCCTGGAAGCAACGGTCGCCCGCTATATCGGTCCGGCGCGGGCACGTGCTGCCTTCGCCGAGTATTTCGCCCAGCGCGGCGGCGGGAGCCCGGTGGGGCAGGAGGCCGATATCCGGCTCTTCCGCTTTGCCGAGCACCTGCTCGCCAGCGCCGTCGGGGTTTCATCCGCGCGGCTGGTGATCGCGCTCATGCTGGAGCGCCATTCCACCCATGCGCGCGGTGCCATGCGGCTACTCGACGATGCCTCCGCCGCCATCCAGTACAACCGCGACGTCCTCCAGTCGGCCATCGACAACGTGGGCCAGGGCATCGCCGTCTTCGACAGGGACATGGCGCTGATCTGCTGGAACAGCCAGTTCCAGGATTACCTGTCGCTCAGCAGCGAGATGACGCGCGTCGGCGCGCCCATGGCCGAGATCGTCCCGGCCTTCCTTGCCCGCACCGACAGCCGCCAGGAACAGAGCGTCGACCGCCTCCGCAAGCTGATGGAAACCCATGACCTGTTCCGCGAGCGGATGACCAACACCGGCAAGGTGCTGGAAATCCGGTCAAGCGCGATGCCGGATGGCGGCGTGGTCGTCACCTTCATCGATGTGACGGAAAGCGTCGAGGCCGCCGATGCCCTGCAGCGCGCCAACGAGTCATTGGAGCGCCGGGTTGCCGAGCGCACCGCCGAACTGACCCGCCTCAACAAGGCGCTGGCGGTCGCGAAGTCGGAAGCCGATGCCGCGAATACCTCGAAGACCCAGTTCCTGGCCGCGGCAAGCCATGACATCCTGCAGCCGCTCAATGCGGCCCGGCTCTTCGCGGCCAGCCTGGTGGAGCGCACGCGGCGGACCGAGGAATCCGACCTGGCCCGCAATGTCGATGCCTCGCTCGAAGCGGTGGAAGACATTCTGTCCGCGCTGTTGGATATCTCGCGCCTCGATGCCGGCGCCATGAAGCCGGATGTGGCGCCCTTCCGCATCGATGAGATGCTGCAGGCCCTTGCGCTCGAGTTTACGCCGGCTGCCGCGCGGAAGAATCTCCGCCTCAAGGTGATGCCCTGCGGGCTCACCGTCGAGACCGACCGCAAGCTCTTGCGCCGGGTGCTGCAGAACCTGGTGGCCAATGCCATCAAGTATACGCGTCAGGGCGAAGTGCTCATGGGCTGCCGCCGGCGCGGATCGAAACTGCGCATCGAGGTGCATGACACGGGTCCCGGCATTCCGCCAGACAAGCGCGGCGTGATCTTCCAGGAATTCCAGCGCCTGCATGGCGACGATGAGCAGACGGGACTGGGGCTCGGGCTGTCGATCGTCGAGCGCATCGCCCGCGTGCTGGACGCACCCGTCACGGTTCGCTCGACGCCCGAGCGCGGCAGCTGCTTTGCCATCGAGGTGCCGGTGGCCGCGGTGGGCCTG
>JBGSNJ010000067.1:0-3960 GCA_041739715.1 Aestuariivirga sp. | reverse complement strand
TGCTGGACGTGACGGACCGGCCCTCGCTCGGTGCAGCACTTGACGCTGCCGAAGGGCTCGCGGGCCCGCTCACCCTGCTCGTCAACAATGACGGCGTGGCCAGCGGCGGACGCATCGTCGATGCCGCCGCGGACGAGTTCCGGCGGGTGCAGGAGATCAACGTCGATGCGGTGTGGTATCTGGCCCAGATCTTTGCGCAGCGCTGCATCGCGCGCGGGTCGCAGGGTGCTGTGATCAACATCGCGTCCATGGTCAGCTACAAGGTCGGCCTCTCCTCGGCTGCCTATGCCGTCAGCAAGGCCGCGGTGCTGCAGATGACCAAGGCCATGGCGCTGGAATGGGCGCGCCACGGCATTCGCGTCAACGCCATCGCGCCGGGCTTCATCCACAGCGAAATGACGGACGGCTATCTCGCGAGTCCCGCGGGCCGGGAGATGATCAAGCGCATCCCGCAGCGCCGGGCGGGTGAAGCCTCCGATCTCGATGGCACCCTGCTGCTGCTCGCCAGCCCGCGCGCCTCGGGTTTCATCACGGGGTCGAGCATCCTGGTCGACGGCGGACAATTGCTGAGCTGAGAGACAGACATGGAATTTACCCTTCCGCCCGAGATCGACGCGCTCCGCCTCAAGGTCCGTGCCTTCGTCGCCGAACATGTCCTGCCGCTCGAGGCGGACAAGGCCAACTTCGACGCTTACGAGAACATCCGGCTCGATGTGCTCGAACCCTTGCGCGCCAGGGCGCGGGCGGCGGGACTCTGGGCGCCGCAGATGCCCATCGCGCGCGGCGGGCTGGGCCTGCCCATGGTCGGCTGGTGCGCCTTCTACGAAGAGGCCAACCGCTCGATCTTCGGCCCGCTCGCCTTCAACTGCGCAGCCCCCGACGACGGCAACATGAACGTCCTGAACAAGGTGCTGAAGACGGAGGCCGAGAAGGACCGCTGGCTTCAGCCCATCATCGACGGCAAGGTCCGCTCCTCCTTCGTCATGACCGAGCCGCATCCCGGATCGGGCTCTGACCCCGGCGGCATGATGCTGACGCGCGCCGAGAAGCGCGGCGAAAAATACATCGTACACGGACGGAAATGGTTCATTTCCGGCGCCGATGGCGCGTCGCACTTCATCCTCGTCGCCCGCACCTCGGACGATCCGCGCCGCGGGCTCTCGGCCTTTCTCTTTCACCGCGATCAGCCCAGCTGGCGACTGCTGCGCCGGGTCCCCACCATGGGGCCGGAGGAGCTGGGCGGCGCCTGCGAGCTGGACTTCGACGGGCTCGAAATCCCGGAGGAGAACCGGCTGATGGAGGAAGGGGACGGGCTGCGGCTCACCCAGATCCGGCTCGGTCCGGCGCGGCTCACCCATTGCATGCGCTGGCTGGGCCTGGCCAAGCGCTGCCTCGAGATCGCCCATGACTATGTGCGCGAGCGCAAGGCCTTCGGCATCACGCTGGCCGAGCACGAAAGCGTGCAGATCATGCTGGGCGAGATTGCCGCCGAGATCGCCAAGGGCCGGCTCCTCACCATGCATGCGGCCTGGACGCTGGACCAGGGCAGCAAGGCGCAGACAGAAGTCTCCATGGCGAAGATTCACGTGGCGGAGGTGCTGAACCGCGCCGCCGACACGGCCATCCAGCTCTGCGGCGCACGCGGCTATTCCACCGATACGGTGCTGGAATGGATCTACCGCTATGCGCGCTGCGCCAAGCTGGTGGATGGCGCCTCGGAAGTCCACAAGATGGTCCTGGCTCGCGCCTATGCAAAGCAGGGCAACGACTTCTGGCACTGGGGATAGCATCAGCGGCTGCAAAGGCGGCCCGCGGGCAGCGCGGGTGCCACTGCTCAGATCAATCCCACAAGCAATCCCAGTGCGGCGCAGAGGCCAAGCGTCGTCACGACTCCGACATGGAATCGCAGCAGTGCAATTGCAGCGACGACGCTCAGCGCCATCGCCATCGGATCGAAACCGGCCCAGTCGGGAACCCAGGGCCTGAACCATCCGTCGCGGCGGGCAACCGTTCCGAAAAACACATGCAGGCCAAACCAGAGCGACAGGTTGAGGATCACGCCCACCACCGCCGCGGTGATGGCCGCGAGCGCGCTCGACAGTCGCGGCCGCTGACCGATCGCGTCGACATAGGGGGCGCCGGCGAAAATCCACAGGAAGCAGGGCGCGAAGGTCATCCACAAGGTCACCACGGCGCCGGCGATCCCGCCCCAGATGCCGCCCATGTCGCGATAGACGGCGAAGAAGCCCACGAACTGGGTGACGAGGATGAGCGGCCCCGGCGTGGTTTCGGCCAGGGCCAGGCCGTCGATCATTTCGGTGGCGCTGAGCCAGCCTTCGCGCTCCACCGCCGCCTGCGCCATGTAGGAGAGCACCGCATAGGCGCCGCCGAAGGTGACGACCGCCAGCTTCGAGAAGAAGATGCCGACCTGGGTCAGCACATGCTGCGGGCCCAGCAGAAGTGCCAGCAAGGCGAGCGGCACAAGCCACACCGCGCCCCAGATCGTCACCGTTTGCAACAACCTGCCCGGATGCGGCAAGGCTTCCGGTGCGGCGGCGGGAAGCAGGCCTCCGCGCAGGAATCCGTACAGCGCTGCAGCTGCGATGATCAGCGGAAAGGGCAGGCCGAAGGCGAAGAGCGCCAGAAAGGCGAGGCCGGCAATGACCCAGTCGGCGCGCGAGGCGAGTGCACGCCGGGCCACGCGCAGCAGCGCCTCGAGGACGATAGCCAGCACCGCCGCCTTGATGCCGAAGAAGGCGGCTTCGACGAGCGGCAGCCGGCCGAGGGTCGCATAGAGAATGGTCAGTGCCAGTACGATGGCCGCGCCCGGCAGCACGAAGAGAAGGCCCGCCGCAAGCCCGCCCCGCACGCCATGCAGTTTCCATCCGGCATAGGTGGCGAGCTGCATCGCCTCCGGCCCCGGCAGCAGCATGCAGAAATTGAGCGCGGACAGATATTCCTTCTCGCTCAGCCAGCCGCGGCGTTCCACGATCTCGCGATGCATGAGCGCGATCTGGCCGGCCGGGCCGCCGAAGGAGAGGCAGCCGATTCGGGCCCAGACGCCTACTGCTTCCCGGAATGACGGCCGTGCAGGCGAAGCGTTTGGCAATTCCATGCGAGTGAGTATAGTCCGGCCCATGTCCAAGTCGACCCATAGCCTCGGGGATGTTTATGACCTTTCGATCACGCGCCTGTTCCTGACCGGGCCGCAAGCCATCCTGCGCCTGGTGCTCATGCAGTCCGAGCGTGACCGCCAGGCAGGCCTGAACACGGCCGGCTATGTGACGGGCTATCGCGGCTCGCCGGTCGGCACTGTCGACAACCAGTTCGTTGCGGCGAAGTCCGTCCTCGCGCCGCGCAACATCACCTTCCTGCCGGGCCTCAACGAGGATCTCGCGGCCACCGCCGTCTGGGGCACACAGCAGGCCGAGATGCGGGGCGAGGGCAGGTTCGATGGCGTCTTCGCCGTCTGGTACGGCAAGGGACCGGGCGTGGACCGGTCGGGCGATGTCTTCCGGCATGCCAACATGGCAGGTACCTCGCCCCATGGCGGCGTGCTGGCCATCGCGGGCGACGATCATTCGGGCGAATCCTCCACCGTCGTCCATGCCAGTGACGTGGCTCTCAGCGACGCCATGATCCCGGTGCTCAGTCCCGCGGGCGTGCAGGAGATCATCGACTACGGCCTGATCGGCTTTGCCATGTCGCGCTATGCCGGCGTCTGGGTTGGGCTCAAATGCGTGCACGATACGGTGGAATCGTCCGCCGTGATCGAAGCTGGTCCGGAACGCGGCGCCACCGTTCCGCCGAAGGACTTCATGCTGCCGCCCGATGGCCTGTCCATCCGCCCGAACGATGATCGCGTGCCGCAGGAAGAGCGCCTGCACGCCCACAAGATCCCCGCCGTGAAGGCCTTTGCCCGCGCCAATGCCGTCGACCGCATCGTGATGCAGGGGGGCA
>JBGSNJ010000036.1:0-1732 GCA_041739715.1 Aestuariivirga sp. | reverse complement strand
AAGGCGGCAAACTGCCCGAGGTCGCGGGCATAGGCCTCGATGGTGGCCGGCGACATGCGGCGCTCCGACTTGAGGCTCGCCAGCCAGCGGCTGGCGGCATCGGCTGCATCGGGCGCGAAGGCTGTGGCATAACCGGACATGGGCTTGAGGTTAGGCCCGAATGGTTGACGGTTTCTTGGCGGAGTTCAGGCCGAGACCGCCGCGGCACCGTAGTGTTCCACCCTGGGCGGAGGATCGTAGAAGTGATGCAGCTTGGCGCGCCACGGCGGATAGCGGTCGGAGCCGCGGAAGCCGATGGTATGGTCTTCCAGCGCGCGCCAGCGGACCAGCAGGAGATAGCGGCCCTCCGCCTCGAGGCAGGGCCGGACCTCGAGATCGATGAAGCCGGGCGTGGCGCTGATCAGCGGCAGCACTTCCGTCAGGGCCTGTTCGAAGGCCGGACCCTGGCCCGGCCGCACGTTCAGGATGGCGTGTTCGAGGATCACAGCGACTGGCCGGTCTTCTTCCAGTCGGCCATGAACTGCTCGATGCCCTTGTCGGTGAGCGGATGCTTGACCAGACCCTTGATGACGGCGGGCGGCATGGTGGCGACATCGGCGCCGATCAGGGCCACCTGCTTGACATGCAGCGGGGTGCGGAGCGAGGCCGCGAGGATCTCGGTGTCGAAGGCGTAGTTGTCATAGATCTGGCGGATCTCGGCGATGAGTTCGGTGCCGTCGAGATGGATGTCGTCGAGGCGGCCGACGAAGGGCGAGATGAAGCTGGCGCCGGCCTTGGCGGCAAGCAGCGCCTGGTTGGCCGAGAAGCACAGGGTGACATTGACCATGGTGCCCTCGGAGGTCAGCGCCTTGCAGGCCTTGAGCCCGTCGATGGTGAGCGGCACCTTGATCGTGACGTTCTTGGCGATCTTCTTCAACTCGGCAGCCTCGCGCATCATGCCGGCATAATCGAGCGAGACGACCTCGGCCGATACCGGGCCGGGAACGATGGAGCAGATCTCGGCGATCACCTCCTTGAACTGGCGGCCCGACTTGGCGATCAGGCTGGGATTGGTGGTGACGCCGTCGAGCAGGCCGATATCGGCAAGTTCGCGGATCTCGTTCACTTCGGCGGTATCGACAAAGAATTTCATCTGGCGGGGTCCTCTTGCTTGCGCCGGACGATTAACCCCTGCCCGGCGTCAAATCAACCGCGGATCGCGGCCGCACTGCATGCGCGCCGTTTCGCACAGGCCGTCGGCCAGCAGCGTCAGGTCGGCCATGTTGAGCGGCTGCTGGTCCAGCGACTTGACCGGGCGGATCAGGCGCAGGCTGTTGGTGAGGAAGACGGCATCGGCCTTGTAGAGCTCCGCCGGCTTTACCGCGCGCTCCTCGACGTCGTAACCGGCGTGATGGGCCGCCGCGATCAGGGCCTGGCGGGTGACGCCGGTCAGGATCCCCTGGTCGCGCGCCGGGGTGATGAGCTTGCGGCCCTTGGTCAGGAAGATGTTGGCAATGGTGGAGCAGGCCACCCGATCGCCGGTCGTGAGCATGAGCGCATCGTCCATGGCGCGCGCCGCGGCCTCGCGGGCGGCAAAGATGTTGTCGATGTAGGACAGGGTCTTGAGCCGCGTGGCCGGGGATTCGGGACTGCGCCGGATGGTGGAGGTGAGGAGTGCCGCGGGCTGGAACATGAGGCCGGCGTCGAAGGCATCGCAGGTGATGAGCAGGGCGGGCACCGCGCCGGTGCCGGC
>JBGSNJ010000003.1:0-14744 GCA_041739715.1 Aestuariivirga sp. | reverse complement strand
AATCCGTGAAGAAGTATAACGGATTCTTCCCTGGCCATGAGCCGGTGTCGTCGGCGCGGGTCGGTCTCGCCTATGCCAAGAGCGTCGAGGGCGCGATCACCGGGCAGGTCATCATCGTCGCCTGATTTGCGTCTGCCGCTTTTCGGCTGCTAGCCTTGGGCAGATGGAGAAGGTGCTTGATGCGTGATTCCCGTTTTGACGTGCTTTTCGAGCCGGTAAAGATCGGCCCGGTTACTGCGCCCAACCGCTTCTATCAGGTTCCGCACTGCACCGGCATGGGCTATGGCCTGCCGGCCACGCTGGCTGCGATGCGCGGCATCAAGGCCGAAGGCGGCTGGGGTGGGGTGAACACCGAGTATTGTTCCATCCATCCCACATCGGACGACATGCCGGCGCCCTTTGCCAGCCTGTGGGACGAGGGCGATGCGCACAACATGGCGGTGATGGCGGAGGCGGTGCACGCGCATGGCGCCCTGGCCGGCGTCGAACTCTGGCACGGCGGGTTGCGTTCATCCAATCTGCAGTCGCGCGAAACGTCTCTCGGTCCGCAGAGCCTGCCGACGGCCTCCGATCCCTGGCAATGCGCGCGCATGGATCTCACCGACATCCGCATGCTGCGGCAATGGCATCGGGCTGCTGCCCTGCGCGCCCGGGCGGCCGGCATGGACATCGTCTATGTCTACGCTGCGCACACCTATCTCCTGGCGCAGTTCCTCGATCGCGACATCAATCAGCGGACGGATGAATACGGCGGGTCGGCAGAAAACCGCGCGCGGCTGGTGCGCGAGCTGCTGAGCGAGACGCGCGAGGCGGTTGGCGACCGCTGTGCAGTGGCGATCCGCATCGAAGCCGATCATGAAGATGGCGGCGGCGAAGCGGAGCGCGCCGAGCTTCTGGCAAGCCTTGCGCCCCTGGTGGATCTCTTCAACATCACGGTTTCCGACTACAGCCACGAAATGGGCGTCTCGCGCTTCATCAAGGAGGGTTCGCTCGAAAGCCGCATCGCGCATGTCCGCAAGGTGACGGGAAAGCCCGTGGTCAGCGTCGGCCGCTTTACCTCGCCCGAAACCATGTTGAGCCAGGTGAAGCGGGGCATCGTCGATCTCGTTGGCGCGGCGCGCCCGTCGATCGCCGATCCATTTCTGCCCGCGAAGATCCGCGAGGGCCGCGAGGACGACATCCGCGAGTGCATCGGATGCAACATCTGCTATGCCTGCGACGGACGCGGCGTGGCTATCCGCTGCACCCAGAACCCGACCATGGGCGAAGAGTGGCGCCGCGGCTGGCATCCCGAGCGGATCGCGGTGGCGCGCAGCCGGGAAGAGATCCTCGTGGTTGGCGCAGGGCCCGCCGGGCTGGAAGCGGCACTGTCGCTTGGCCGGCGCGGGCATGCGGTGAAGCTGGCCGAGGCTTCTGATCAGGCGGGCGGAAGGCTGAACTGGGAGACGCAGCTGCCCGGCCTCGTCGAATGGGGCAGGGTGCGCGACTGGCGCCTGCATCAGATCTCGAAGCTGCCGAATGTCGAACTGTTCCGCGGCAGCCGCATGACGATGAATGACGTGATCGACCTCGACGTCGCCCATGTGGTGCTGGCCACTGGCAGTCATTGGCGCCGGGACGGGCGCGGACGCAGCCTCCGCACGGCGGTGGCGAGCTTCGCGGATGCGCGCACGGTGACGCCGGAGGAGGTGATGGCTGGAGCAGGAGTGCAAGGCCCCGTCGTGATC
The DNA here is from genome assembly GCA_041739715.1 of Aestuariivirga sp. Taxonomy (GTDB): domain Bacteria; phylum Pseudomonadota; class Alphaproteobacteria; order Rhizobiales; family Aestuariivirgaceae; genus Aestuariivirga. Next base: position 13,017 of record JBGSNJ010000003.1, on the reverse strand, counting down.
TTCGATGACGACCACTACTATGTGGCCTCCGCGCTGGCCGAACGGCTGGCCGCGCAAGGCCTGGCGGTTACCTATGTCACCAGCGAGGGAAAGGTCTCGGCCTGGTCGGAGTACACGGCCGAGCAGGCGCGCGTTCATGCGCGTCTGATCGAATGCGGTGTCACCATCATTGTGAATGCGATCGTGGCGGCGCTGGTTCCGGGGGAGGCGGTCGTCCACTGCGCCTACACCGGCCGCGTCCAACGCGTCGCCTGCGGCAATTTCGTTCCTGTCACGTCACGCGAGCCCGATGAATCGCTCTGGCATGCACTGCAGGATCAGGGGCTAAGGACGCTGGCGCGGATCGGCGACTGCAAGGCCCCCGGCCTGATTGCCCATGCCGTCTATGACGGGCACAGGCTGGCGCGCGAATTCGGTGAGGACCCGGCTTCCATCATCGTGCGGCGCGAAAGGGCGCTGGCCTAGAGTCCCTTCCGAAAGACATCGTCCTCGGCGAAGTGCCCCGCGATCTCGCTGGTCATCTGCCAGCCGCGCCGAAGATAGAAGTCATGCGCCTTTGTGCCGCGCCCCGTGCTCAGGTTTGCGCTGCGGTGGCCTTGATCCCTCAGCCAGCGCTCGCAGGCGTCCAGCAGCCGCGTGCCATGGCCTTTGCCTTCATGCGCCGGGAGCACAAACAGTGCGAAGATCGAGCCGTCGCGGCGATCGGCCATGGAGAAGGCAATGACGCGGCCCGCGTCTTCGGCCACCCAACAGCCGAGATCACCCGACTCCATCTCGGCGATGATGCTGCCGGGCGTGATGCCAAGCTCGGCCATCTGCGCGACCGACAGGTGGTTCTCGATCACCGAGGTCCGGACATGGGTGATGTCCGCCATGTCGGCGGCGCGGCCCGGGCGGATCATTCCTTGACGGCCACCACGTAGTTCAGCGGCATGCGCCCGCCGTCCACATAGATGGTTTCGCCGGTGACGTAGCTGGCATCGTCGGAGGCCAGAAAGGCCGCAATGCTGGCGACCTCCGCGGGTTCGCCCGGGCGCCCCATGGGCGTGCGCGACATCACCCGCTTCACGGCCGCTGGATCAGCAACGACGCCCTTGTACATGTCGGTGCGGATCGAGCCGGGGCCTATGGCATTCACCCGGATGCCGTATGGCGCGAGATAGATCGAAGTGGCCCGCGTCAGCTGCGAGACACCGCCCTTCGACATGCAGTAGCTGACGATCGTCGGGATCGCCAGCGTGTCGTTCACCGAGGACATGTTGATGATGGCGCCGGGCTTTCGTCCGGCCTCCGCCTGCTTCACCATGTGACGGGCGCAGGCCTGCAGCATCAGGAACGAACCCTTCAGGTTGATGCCAAGGACCTTGTCGAGATCGGCTTCGGTGACGCCCAGGAAATCGCCGGCCATGGCGACGCCGGCATTGTTCATCAGGATGTCGATGGCGCCGAAGCGGCCGACCACACTCGCAACGAGCGCATTGACATCGGAGGCCCTCGAGACGTCGCAGTGCATGTAGGTTGCGCCGATGGCCTTCGCTGCCGCCTCGCCGGCACCGTCGTCGACATCGCACATGATCACGGTGGCGCCGTCGGCGGCAAAGCGCTCGGCACAGGCAAGCCCAATGCCCTTCGACGCGCCGGTGATAATGGCGATACGGTCTTTCAGTTTCACGATGAACTCCTGCTGGATCTAGAAGAGGCCGCCGTTGTCGGGGTCGATGACGATCGACGCCAACGTGACATGGCGCGGCCGCGACAGCGCGAAGAGCGAGGCTTCGACGACGTCGCGGTTGGTGGCCCAGGACTGCGCGGGACGGACGGCATTCCAGGCTTCGGCATCGAGCGGCGAGATATCGGTGATGTTGGACGGGTAGACGGCGCTGACGCGGATGGGGCGTCCCTTCAGCTCCTGCCGCAATCCATCATTCATGCCGGCCTGGCCATGCTTGGCGGCGAAATAGGCGACGGAGGCGCCTTGCAGCGGCGTATTGGGAATGCCGGAGATGGAAATGACGTTGAGAATGTCGCCCGCGCCGGACTTCTCGAGCAAGGGCACCAGTCCGCGCGTGAACAGAAGCGTCCCGGTGACGATGCCGGTAATGGTCTGGCTGATCGCCAGCGCATCGTGCTCGTCCATCCGGCCCGGCAGCCACTGGGCCGCATTGTTGACCAGGATGTCGAGCGGGCGGCCCTCGTCGCGCATCTTCTTGGCCAGCAGCGTGACGGCGCTGACATCGGCCATGTCGAGCGAAAGGGTCTCGGGGCGCTTGCCGGTGCGCAGCCGGATCGATTCGGCCAGCGAGGTGAGGTTCTCCATGCTGCGGCCGGTCATGATGATCTCCGCACCCTGGTCGGCCAGGATCACGGCAAAGGCCGCGCCAAGGCCGCGGCCGGCCCCGGTGACGATCACACGCTTTCCGGAGAAACTCATGGATCGATTAACTCAGAAGCTGTCTGCTGCGTCAACCATTCTCGCAAAGGCGGCAATGATGAGCGCGGCGATCACGGTGAGGCCAAGGGCAACCGGCAGGCTGGTGAGCTGCGCGGCAAAGCCGATGAGGGGCGGGCCGGCGAGGAAGCCCGAGTATCCGAGAGTGGTGACGGCGGCGATTCCGCGGCCGGGCGCATCGGGTTCGAGGCGCCCGCCGCCGGCGAAGAGGATCGGTGCCACATTGCCGATGCCCAGTCCGGCGAAGACGAAGGCCGCGATCGCCACCTCCGGCGATGGCACGGCCAGAGCCACGGCGGTTCCTGCCGCGGCCATCAACGCGCTGACGAAGACAAGACGTACGGCGCCCACCTTGAGACGCAGCCAGTCGCCGGTGAAGCGGGCAACGGCCATACCGCTCTGGTAGAAGCCGAAGGCGAGGGCGGCGATGCTGGCATCGACCAGGAACTTCTCGCGCATCATGATGGCGGCCCAGTCGAGGATCGACCCCTCGATCATGAGCGCCAGGAAACACAGCAGCCCGAGGCCGATGGTGGCCCGTGTCGGCCAGGCGAAATGGGAGCCCGAAAGCCCCTGGTCGACGGAATTGGGAAGCAGGAATCGCATCGCGGTGAGCTGCATCGCCAGGCACAGCGCGGCCGTCATCGCCGCCTGCGGCAGCTCGCCATAGAGGCGGAGCAGCAGCGCGCCGAGGAAGGCGCCGATCATGCCGCCAAGACTGAAGCCGCCATGGAACATCGACATGGTCGGCAGCCGCAAGGCCTTATCCACAGCGATGCCGTGGGCGTTCATGGCCACATCCATACTGCCGATCGACATCCCCATCAGGAAGCCCGCGACCACGAATGTCGTCATGTCCGGCGCGAGAATCGGTCCGAAGAAGGTGAGGCAGAAGAGGATGCCGGTGATGCCGCTCATCCTGGCGCTGCCGAAGCGGTTGATCAGCATGCCGGCGGTGGGCATGGCCACGACCGCGCCGCCGGCAAAGGCCAGCAGGGCCAGCCCGAAGACCGCCGGACCGGCATCGAGGCGTTCCTTCGCCAGGGGAATATGCGGCACCCAGGATCCGATCAGGATGCCGTGCAGCAAGAACATGGCACCCACGGCCCAGCGGGCGCGGACAGCGTCGATAAAGGTCATGGCAGGTCGCTTCGTTTGAGGGCTGTCTTCCTAGCCGATTGCACCCGGCGCCGCTACAGGGCATTGTTGACCGCAACCGGGGTGAGGTTGGGGAACGGCATTCCGGATCGAGAAGAAACGAAACGGGAGGACCCAGCATGTCCAGAGACGAGGCCGTACCGGCCTATGTGCCGCCGCCTGCCATCAAGATCAATGAAATCGGCTTTGACGACATCAGGGCCGCGCTCCGGGCTGGATGGCGCGATTTCACCAGGGCCCCGCTGATCGGCCTGTTCTTCGGTGCGATCTATGTCGCAGGCGGCATCCTGATTCTGCTCCTGCTCAGCGTCTATCATCAGCCCTGGTGGATCATTCCCATTGCTGTCGGCTTTCCGCTGATCGGGCCCTTCGTGGCCGTCGGACTCTATGAGGTGAGCCGCAGGCTGGCGGCTGGGCAGCCCATCGCCTGGGGCGAGGTGCTTTCGGTGATCTGGGCCCAGCGTTCGCGACAGATCGGATGGATGGCCTTCGTCGTGCTCTTCATCTTCTGGATGTGGCTTTATGAAGTGCGGATGCTGCTTGCCATCTTTCTCGGCTTCAAGTCCTTTTCCAGCATTGACGCCTTCCTCACCGTTGTGACCACGACGGCCGAAGGCCTCGGCTTCCTTGCCGTCGGGACGGTGGTGGGCGCCTTCCTGTCATTCATCCTGTTCTGCACGACGGTGGTTGCCATACCGCTGCTGCTCGACCGCGAAACCGATCTGATCACCGCCATCATCGCAAGTTTCCGCTCGGTCTTCCGGAACCCGGCGCCGATGATCGGATGGGGGATCATCGTCGCAACGCTCACGGCACTGGCATTGCTGCCGGTGTTCCTCGGCCTGCTGGTCGTCCTGCCGGTGCTGGGCCATGCGACCTGGCACCTCTATACCCGCGTCGTCGCGCCGCCCTGATCAGACGCCCACGCCCTTGGCCTGCATCGCCGCGCGGATCTCGTCGAGGATCGCGGGATCGTCGATGGTGGCTGGCGTCTTGAACGCCTCCTTGTCGGCGATCTTGCGCATGGTGCCGCGCAGGATCTTGCCGGAGCGGGTCTTGGGCAGGCGGAGCACGACGGCCACGGTGCGCAGCGCGGCCACGGCGCCGATCTTCTCGCGCACCAGCCCGACACATTCTTTCTCGATCTCGGCCGCCGGCTTCGTGACGCCCGACTTGAGGACCACGAGTCCCAGAGGCACCTGGCCCTTGAGCGCATCGGCGATGCCGATGACCGCGCATTCCGCCACGCTGGGATGGCCTGCGAGCACTTCTTCCATGCCGCCCGTCGAGAGGCGATGGCCCGCCACGTTGATGATGTCGTCGGTGCGCGCCATGATGTAGAGATAGCCGTCCTCGTCCATGTAGCCCGCGTCCGCCGTCTCGTAATAGCCGGGGAAATGCGACAGGTAGGATTTCCTGAAGCGCTCGTCGTTGCCCCACAGCGTGGGCAGGCAGGAGGGCGGCAGCGGCAGCTTCACGCAAATGGCGCCCAGCGTGCCGCGTTTCACCTGATGGCCGCCCTCGTCTAGGACCTGGATGTCGTAGCCTGGCATCGCCACCGTCGGCGAGCCGTGCTTGACCGGCAGCATGCCGAGTCCCACCGGATTGGCAGCGATGGACCAGCCGGTTTCGGTCTGCCACCAGTGATCGATCACCGGAACCTTAAGCTGCATCTCGGCCCATTTCACCGTATCCGGATCGGCGCGTTCGCCCGCGAGGAAGAGCGTACGAAGCGACGAAAGGTCATACTTGCGGATGAAGTTGCCCTCGGGGTCTTCCTTCTTGATGGCGCGGAAGGCGGTGGGCGCGGTGAACAGGGCCGCCACCTTGTATTCGGACACGATGCGCCAGAAGGTGCCGGGGTCTGGCGTTCCGACGGGCTTGCCCTCGAAGACGATGGTGGTCGCCCCCTGCAGCAGCGGGGCATAGACGATGTAGGAATGCCCCACCACCCAGCCCACATCCGAGGCCGCCCAGTAAACCTCGCCGGGCTTGATCCCGTAGATCGCATCCATCGACCATTTGAGCGCAACCATATGGCCGCCATTGTCGCGGACCACGCCCTTGGGCTGGCCGGTCGTGCCTGAGGTGTAGAGAATGTAGAGGGGGTCGGTGGCCTTCACCGCCACGCAGTCGGCGCGGCGGCCATGACCGCGGGCAACCGCAAGGAGATCGGCCCAGTCGTGATCGCGGCCGGACTTGAGTTCGGCCGTCACCTGGGGGCGCTGCAGGACGACGCAGGACTCGACCTTGTGGGCGGCGATGTCCAATGCCTGATCGAGCAGCGGCTTGTAGGCGATGACACGGCCCGGCTCGATGCCGCAGGACGCCATGAGGATGGCCTTGGGCTTGGCATCATTGATGCGGGTTGCGAGTTCGGGCGGCGCGAAGCCGCCGAAGACCACCGAATGAATGGCGCCCAGCCGCGCGCAGGCCAGCATGGCGAAAAGCGCCTCGGGGACCATGGGCATGTAGAGGATGACGCGGTCACCCTTGCGGATGCCGAGATCCTCCAGCACGGCGGCAAGCGTCGCCACCTCGTCCAGCAGCTGGGCATATGTATATGTGGCCTTGGCTCCGGTGATGGCGCTGTCATGGATGACCGCCAGGCGGTCGCCGTGGCCGGCCTTCACATGCCGGTCAACAGCATTCCAGCAGGTATTGCATTCGGCGCCGACGAACCAACGGTCGAGCCCTTCCTTCCGGGCATAGACCTCGTGCCAGGGCCTGATCCAGTCGATGGCCCGGGCGGCCTCGGCCCAGAACCCCAAAGGATCCGTCTTCCAGTGCGCGTAAGTCTCGTGATAGCGGCTCATGGCTGCCTCCGGTGCTCGAATTCCGGGCACTTTATCGGCGCGTCGCCCCGCCCAAGGCAAGGGGCAGCCATCATCCCTTCGTCGTGACGCGGGAATCCGCCGCAGGCCCTTTGGAATGGTTTGGTTAAGGATGGCGCAAATGCAGCGAACTGGCTTTAGCTTCTCTTAAACCCGGTCCCCGCATAGTTCCGGCCCGTTGCAGCAAGGGACGCGACCGGGATGACCATGCCTTCAGCCACGACGGCGATCGATGCCGGAACCGGGCGAAAGAGCCGCTTCTGGCCCTTGCTCAGGCAAAGCCTGAACGCCCATGGCATCTTCTTCGCCGTGATCGCCATCTATTATGCCGGCTTCCTCATTCTGCTGCAGGCGCGGCCCGATCTCGAGCCGTCGAATTTCCTTCTCATGGCAATCGGCTTCTGCGCCTTCTCGCTCCCGGTGATGCTGATTGGCCTGCTGTTTACCCGTTTCTATCATATCGCCACGGTGGTGAAGCCCGAACGCCCGATCCCTGCGCTGCTGCGTGATCTGAAGAGCTACCTGACCGACCGCCGCCGCCTGGCCCAGGGCCTTCCCATGGTCCTGATCATGGTGCTCTTCATGTATGTCTTCGTCGAACTGAAGTCGAACATTCCCCGGCTCAATCCCTATTCATGGGATCCAACCTTCGTTGCCTGGGATGCGGCGCTGCACTTTGGCCGCCAGCCCTGGGAATGGCTGCAGCCGGTCTTCGGACATGCCCTGATCACCTTCCTCATCAACCTGAACTACAATGCCTGGTTCGCCGTCATGTGGGTGGTCTGGGTCTATTTTGCCTTTTCCGACCAGACCAGCGAGACACGCACGCGCTTCTTCCTGACCTTCTTCGTGACCTGGATCATCGGCGGCGGCCTGCTGGCGATCCTGTTTTCCTCGGTCGGACCCTGCTTCTACGGGCTGATGGGCTATGCGCCCGATCCCTTCGCGCCCCAGATGGCCTATCTGCGCGAGGTGAACGAGATCTATCCGCTCTGGGCGGTACGGGTTCAGGACATTCTCTGGGCCGGCTATCAGGGCCAGTCGACGATCGACGGCATCTCGGCCATGCCCTCCATGCACAATGGCACGGCGCTGCTCTTCGCGCTGGCGGGGTTCCGGGTCAGCCGCCCCATCGGCTGGGCGCTTTCCCTCCATGCCGCCTTCATCTTCATCGGGTCCATTCACCTGGCCTGGCATTATGCCGTCGACAGTTACCTCGCCTGGGCGGTGACGCTGGTCCTGTGGTTCGGCCTGGCACCGGTGACGCGCTGGTGGCATGGCCGCAGCGCCCAGCGCAGCTTCGACGCCGCCATGAACACAGCCTGATCCATGAGCAGCGAAGCCCTCGTCATTCGTGAAAGCTGGATCCGCCGGGTTGCGGCCGCGGCGGTGCTGAGCTTCCGCGCCCAGTGGATCTTCTTCGTCATTCCGCTGGCCTATCTGGCCTCGAATGCGATCATCCTGTCGCAGCTGGACTCCTATGGCCGCATGCCGGTGTTCAAGCTCGTCATCTCCCTGCTGACCTTCAGCCTGCCGGTCGGCCTGATCGTGCTGCTGCTCATGCGGCTGCTGCAATATGCCCTGATCGAGAAGCCGGTCAGTCCCGTCCGGGCGCTGGGCGGCGAACTCCGCGACCTGATCCGCCATCCGTCGCGCATCATCAACGGCCTGCCTATCCTGGTGGCCATGATCCTCTTCAACAAGGCCATGGTGGAACTCAAACCCGCCATTCCCAAGGTCAATCCCTTTTCCTGGGACGTCAGCTTCATGGAGCTTGACCGGCTGCTCCATTTCGGCGTCGATCCTTGGGTACTGCTGCAGCCCGTCATGGGCTACGACATCGTCAGCTTCCTTACCAACATGGCCTATAACTTCTGGTTCGTGGCGCTCTTCGGCGCCTGGTGCTTGTTCGGCTTCCGCGCCCGCGCGAGCGAGATCCGGACACGCTTCTTCCTCGCCTACATGCTCACCTGGTTCCTGGGCGGTGGAGTGCTGGCCTTGATTTTCTCGTCGGCCGGGCCGGTCTACTATGACGAGCTTGGCCTTGCGCCCAATCCCTATGTGGGCCTCTTCGCCTATCTGCATGACGTCGACAGCCGGCTGCCGCTGTGGTTCCTGAAGACGCAGCAGATGCTGTGGGACGGCTACATGGGCAAGGGCCCGGCCTTCGGCATCTCGGCCTTTCCCTCCATGCACAATGCGTCTGCCGCGCTCTTCGCGCTGGCCTTCTGGCGGGTGTCGCGCCCGGTCGGACTCTTCTTCGCGGCCTATGCGGGCGTGATCCTGCTGGGGTCGGTGCATACCGGCTGGCATTATGCGGTCGACGGCTATGCGGGCATCGCGCTTGCGGCGGCCTGCTGGTGGGTCTGCGGCCCGGTCGCCCGCTGGTACATGGGTCTTGCCGTCACCAGCCGCTACAACGAAGGGCTGGCTTCGCTTTAACTCTCGCGCGGAGTGGGATATGACCCTTCAGCTTTCCGAAGGGTGATCCATGTCCGTCTACGATCTCGATCTCGACAAGAATGCCGCGAACTTCCAGCCGCTGACGCCTTTGTCCTTCTTGCAGCGCTCGGCGGCCGTCTATCCCGATCAGCTGGCCATCATCCATGGCAGCGCGCGCGTGACCTATGCGCAGTTCTACGGGCGCTGCCGCCAGCTGGGGTCTGCCCTGGCCAAGGCCGGGATCGGCAAGGGCGACACCGTGTCGGTGCTGCTCGCCAATACGCCGGCCATGCTGGAATGCCACTACGGCGTGTCGATGGCGGGCGGCGTGCTCAACACGCTCAACACGAGGCTGGACGCCGCCACGATCGCGTTCTCGCTCAGCCATGCCGAGGCGCGCATCCTGATCGTCGACAAGGAATTCTCGAAGCTCGCGAAAGATGCGCTGGCGCTGATGACGACGCCGCATCCGGTGGTGATCGACTATGTCGACCCGGAATACGCGGTGGATGGCGATCGCGTCGGCAGCATCGACTACGAGGCCTTCGTCTCGGCCGGAGATCCGGAATTTGCATGGGCCTGGCCGGCCGATGAATGGGACGCAATCTCGCTGAACTACACCAGCGGCACGACTGGCAATCCCAAGGGCGTGGTCTATCACCATCGCGGCGCCTACCTGCTGGCCCAGGGCAATGTGCTGACCGCCTCCATGCCCAAGCATCCGGTCTATCTCTGGACGCTGCCCATGTTCCATTGCAACGGCTGGTGCTTTCCCTGGTCGCTCTCGGTGGTCGGTGGAACCCATGTCACGCTGCGCTGGGTGCGGTCGAACCTCATCTGGGACGCGCTGGCGAAGCACCGCGTCACCCATCTCTGCGGCGCCCCCATCGTCATGTCGACGATCCTCGGCGCGCCCGATTCCGAGAAGCGGATGCTGCCGCAGAAAGTGGAATTCTTTACTGCCGCGGCGCCGCCGCCGGAAGCGGTGCTCGCTGCCATGTCCGAGCAGGGGTTCAACGTCACGCATCTCTACGGCCTGACCGAGACCTATGGCCCCGCGGTGGTCAATGACTGGAAGGCTGACTGGGACCTGCTCGACGGCCCGGCGCGTGCCGCCAAGAAGGCGCGGCAGGGCGTTCGCTACCATGCGCTCGAGGATCTCACGGTGATGGATCCGGAGTCGATGCAGCGCGTGCCTGCCGATGGCGAGACCATGGGCGAGGTGATGTTCCGCGGCAACATCGTGATGAAGGGCTATCTCAAGAATCCCAAGGCCTCGGCCGAGGCCTTCAGGGGCGGCTGGTTCCATTCCGGGGATCTCGGCGTTCTCCATCCCGACGGCTACATACAGCTCAAGGACCGGTCGAAGGACATCATCATCTCGGGCGGCGAGAACATCTCCTCCATCGAAGTGGAAGACGTGCTCTACAAGCATCCGGCGATTCAAGCGGCGGCGGTGGTGGCCAAGCCCGACGAGAAATGGGGCGAGACGCCCTGCGCCTTCGTCGAGCTCAAGCCGGGGAAGTCCGCCACCCCGGAAGACATCATCGAGTGGTGCCGCCAGGGCATGGCGCGCTACAAAGTTCCGAAGCACGTCGTGTTCGCCGAGCTGCCCAAGACCTCGACAGGCAAGATCCAGAAGTTCAAGCTGCGCGACATGGCCAAGGGCGTGTAGCGACCGTCGTGGCAAGGCTTGCCCATGTCACCTATCTGGTGCGCGACTATGACGAGGCCATCGGCTGGTTCACGCGCTGTCTCGGCTTCGCGCTGATCGAGAATGCGGATCTCGGCCAGGGCAAGCGCTGGGTTCTGGTCGGGTCGCAGGGCGGCGGTTCGCGCCTGCTGCTGGCCAGGCCCGAAGGCGCGTTGCAGCAGGCGGCCATCGGCCAGGCCGCAGGTGGCCGGGTTGCCTATTTTCTGCAAACGGATGATTTCGCCCGCGACCATGCGGCGATGCTTGCCAATGGGGTGAGTTTCCGCGAGTCGCCGCGCCGTGAAGCCTATGGCACGGTGGCCGTGTTCGACGATCTCTACGGCAATGGCTGGGATCTGATCGAGCCGCTCAGGACTTGAGCTGGCGCAGGAACTCGGCGGCCAGCAGGCGGCAGCTGCGGCGGGCTTCCGGTGAGGGCACCTGACCGGCATAGGCCAAGGCGGCCCTTTCCATCCGTTCGCCCAGGCTGCCATCCGGACCCTGCAGCTCCAGCGCCGCAAGCGTCTCGGCGGTGGCCGAATAGCTCTTCTGCCCTTCCTGCGCCCGCACGAGATTTTCCAGCCGGACCCAGTCCTCCGCCTTGCTTACCAGCTTGCCTGCATCGTTATCGTTCATGTGTCCAGTGACGGACTTGATCATGCTGCGGTCAAACAGCGTCGAGCCCAGCGGCACCTTGCTGTAGAGATTGGCAAGTCCCAGGACGAGGAGCTCGTAGAACAGCTCCCGGCTGCTGACGTCGGTGGCGCGGCGGCGCAGTGGAACCGGAGCGGGTTCCGAATCGTCCTGCAGCGTGAAGACATTGCTTTCTGCCGTTGCCGTATCCATGACGTCTCCTTCGGGGAGTCCGGACCCTAGCAGCGATTGGTTGACGCTTTTTGAAGGATCATCCTGCAGATTTCGCGGTCTTGCGGTTGCGCAGCACATGCTCGTGGCCGGCGTCGTAGAGTGCCGAGTCGCGGAAATCCTCCGCACCCAGCACCGGACCCACGAGGATCAGGGCGGTGCGGGTCAGCTTGGCCTCGCGCACCTTCCTGGCGATCGTCGAAAGCGTCCCCTTGATGATCATCTGGTCGGGCCAGGTGATGCGGTAGGCGACGACCACGGGGCAGTCCGGCCCGTAGTGCGGCGTCAGCGCCCGCTCGATATGGGCGAGGTTGCGGATGGAGAGATGGATGGCGAGCGTGGCCCTGGAGCGTCCCAGTTCCTCCAGCGCCTCGCCCTTCGGCATGGGCGAGGCCTGCATGGAGGTGCGGGTGAGGATGACGGTCTGTGCGATCTCGGGTAGCGTGAACTCCGTCTTCAGCGCCGCCGCCGCGGCGGCGAAGGCCGGCACGCCCGGCGTCACGTCATAGGGAATGCCGAGGCGGTCAAGCCGCCGCATCTGCTCGGCGATGGCGCCATAGAGCGACGGGTCGCCGGAATGCACGCGGGCCACATCATGACCCTTCGCATGCGCAGCCTCCATCTCGGCGATGATCTCGTCGAGATGCAGCGGCGCGGTGTCGACCACGCGCGCACCTTCGGGCGCAGCCTTCACGATTTCTTCGGGCACAAGCGATCCGGCATAGAGGCAGACCGGGCAGGACTGGATCAGCTTCAGCCCGCGCAGCGTGATCAGGTCGGCGGCGCCCGGTCCGGCACCGATGAAATGGACGGTCATTCTGCGGCCTCTCTCTTCCTGGCATAGCCGCGCGGCGTATAGGCATAGGTTGCGCCATCGCCGCGCGCGAAGGACTTGGATTGCGAAGACCCGACCATGACCAGCGTGAGCATGTCGACGTCATCCGGATCGAACTGCGCGAAGGGCACGATCTTTACCTTTTCCTCGGGGCGGCCAAGGTTGGATGCGATGATCACCGGCGTGCTGGCCGGCCGGTGGCGTGCGAGGATGGCGAAGGCGCGCTCGATCTGGTCGCGGCGCTTCAGCGAGCGCGGATTGTAGAAAGCGATCACGAAGTCGCCATCTGCAGCGGCCTGCAGCCGCCGCTCGATGACTTCCCAGGGAGTCAGCAGGTCGGACAGGGAAATGCAGCAGAAGTCATGGCCGATCATGGCGCCCGCCTTGGCGGCGGCGGCCTGGAAGGCGGAGATGCCGGGAATGACATTGACCGCGATGCGCGCGGGCTCGAGGTCGACGATCTCGTAGACCAGCGCTGCCATGGCATAGATGCCCGCATCGCCGGAACAGATGAGCGATACCTCCTTGCCCTGCCTGGCAAGCGTTATGGCATGGCGCACGCGGTCTTCCTCGCCGCCCAGCGGAAAGCGGTGCTCGGTCTGGCCGTCGCGCAGGTCGGCGGCAAGATCGAGATAGAGACCGTAACCCACCCAGTCGGTGGAAGATGACAGAGCGGCGCTCGCGGCCGGCGCCCGCCACTCCGGCGTGCCGGGGCCGAGGCCCACGACATGCAGGATGCCGC
>JBGSNJ010000556.1:0-16740 GCA_041739715.1 Aestuariivirga sp. | reverse complement strand
CAATCCCGAGCCCGAAGTGGTGGTGGTGGTTGCGTCCAGCGGCCGCATCGTCGGCGCCACGCTTGGCAACGACGTGAACCTGCGCGATGTCGAAGGCCGTTCCGGCCTCTTGCTCGGCAAGGCCAAGGACAACAACGCCAGCTGCGCAATCGGCCCCTTCATTCGACTGTTTGATGCAGGCTTCAACCTCGACAGCGTCCGGAAGATGCAGCTATCGCTTACCGTCGAAGGCGAGGACGGGTTCGTTCTGAAGGGCGGCTCCAACATGGCCCGCATCAGCCGAGATCCGGCCGACCTGGTGGGACAGATGCTCAACCCCAATCACCAGTATCCCGATGGTGCAGTACTGTTTCTGGGCACGCTCTTCGCGCCGGTGGAAGACCGCGGCGAAAAGGGCAAGGGCTTCACTCACAAGCTTGGCGACATCGTTACGGTATCATCCGATGAACTCGGTGCTCTCACCAATCGCATGGTGCATTCCGACAAGGCCCCAGCATGGACGTGGGGCCTCAGCCACCTGATGCGCAACCTGGCGCGGCGTGGACTGATATAGGGGGGAGCCGGGGCCTACTTTACGAAGGTGCGGCGTACCGGCAGGGTCTGGACATTGGAGGGTCCCGGGCCGTCGGCGCGCCGCGGCGTGGCCACCGGCCCGAGCGAGTCGAGGTAGGTCGCGTCGAAGCCCTTGCCATAGACCGGGAAGTCCACCGGCCGGTCGCGGAAGCTCTTGGCCATCTGGCCCAGGCCCCGAATGCCGCGCTCGCGCGAGCGGCGAACTTGCTCAAGGTCGATCTCGATGGGAATGATCTGCTCGGTCGCGTCAGCCTGGTGCAGTTTGCGGCCCGACGGATCGAACACCGCTGACTGTCCGTTGCCGCCGGCGCCCAGTCCGTTGATGTCGAAGATATATGCTTGCATCATTGCGCTGGTCGCGTGGCTGACAGCAAGGTCGATGTCGCGGTCAATGGTGTGGGTCATCACGGGATGCAGGATCACTTCTGCGCCCATGGCCGTCAGCGTGCGCGACGTCTCCGGGAACCAGATATCGTAGCAATTGAGCAGACCGAAGCGCCCGACGCCATCGATGTCCCAGACGAAGAATTCTGTTCCGGGCTGAACCCCCTGCTCCAGCGGCGTGAAGGGAAACATCTTGCGATAGCGCCCGATCACCTCGCCCTCGGGATTGATCACCGACGTCGTGTTGTAGATGCCGCCATCGCGCCGCTCGTACATGGAGCCGTTGATGAGCCAGATCTTGTGGTGCTTCGCGATGGCCTGGAACTCTTCCTCGGTGCCGCCCGGCAGCGGCTGGGCGTGGTGTAGCATGGGCCCGAAGACCGCGAGTTCCGAAAACATCACCATCTGCACCCACGGGTACAGATGCATTGTGAGATCGATCCGCTGGCGCATATGATCCAGGTTGGAACCGTGTCCCAGGAACATCTGGATACCGGCGATCGCGAATGGCGTCATGATGCTTCGTCTTTCCGCAGAGGCAACAATCTTGCCCCAGATTCTTGAAAGATTACCCCATTGTAATCGAAGAAGGCAAATCGGAGCGTTAACCAGCCCACAGGCGACAAGTTCGACCGGGAATGGCATGATGGATCAAATGTTTCGAGTGTCGGCCCATGAACCTGCACGTCCCTGCATCTGACCCGATTTCCGAACTCGCTTCCAATGTCGCTGTGCCTTTCGGCCAGGCCCGGGCCATGCCAAAAAGCGTCTATACGTCAGACGAATTTCTGACGGCAGAGCTGAAGCACGTCTTCGCCCGGGAATGGTACTGCGTGGGCCGTGCCGCGGCGCTGCCTGATCCCGGCGACTACGTGACCTTCGAACTCGCCGGCCAGCCCTTGATGCTCATCCGCGACAGGGACGGCAGTCTGCATGCCCAGTCGAACGTCTGCCTGCATCGCATGTCCACCCTCCTGGAGGGGCGCGGCAACCGGCGCAGCATCACCTGTCCATATCATGGCTGGACCTACGAAACCGATGGCCGGCTGCGGGCCGCGCCGGCCATGTCTGGCAATGCGGGTTTCTGCAAGGAGTCCTACCGCCTGCCCCAGATCCGCTGCGAGACCTGGCTGGGCTGGGCCTTCGTGTCGCTCGATCCTGATATCCAGCCCGTGGCGGAACGCTTCGCCGACGTCGAAGACCTGGTCCGTCCCTTCGACATGACCAACTACACCGAATGGTTCAACGAGCAGTTCACATGGGACACGAACTGGAAGGTGCTGGCCGAGAATTTCATGGAGAGCTACCACCTGCCTGTCTGCCATGCGGGCACCATCGGCGGCTTGTCGAAGCTCGACGAGATGATCTGCCCGCCAAGCCCGCCGCACTTCAACTACCATACCATTCTGAAGGAGCCGCACTTCCGCATCGCCTGCGCGCATCCGGACAACCGGCGGATGGACGGCGACCTGCGCCGCACCACCGTCCTGCTGGCGCTCTACCCGAGCCTGCTCGTCACGCTGACGCCCGGGTATTTCTGGTATCTGTCCTTGCACCCCCAGGGCACTGGTCAGGTCCGGGTCACCTTCGGCGGCGGCATGTCGAATGACTTCCTGAACGACCCCGATGTGCCGGAGCTGTTCCAGACCCTGAAGACCCTGCTCGACAAGGTCAATGTCGAGGACAAGGGCTGCACCGAGCGGGTCTATCGCGGCCTCTGTTCGACTCTCGCCACGCCCGGCCACCTGAGCCATCTCGAGCGGCCCAACTACGACTTCGCCACCTATCTCTCGAGGAAGATTTCCGGCTGACGGCGGCTCAGAAGTCCTGCACGTCGACGACGCCTGCTATGGCCTTGATGGCCCCCTTGATCTGCGGCGTGACCGTGAACTTCGTGCCCAGTGCCACCTCGATCTCGCGACCCCTCTCCTGCAAGAAGACAAGACGAACGGGCGAACGACCGCCATTGGTCAGGCGCTGGGCGATGGAGTCCAGCGGCTTCGAGTCGCGCACGAAGATGGTCAGGCCGGTAATCGCATTTGCTGCCGCCTTGTCCAGCACCTCGACACCCTGCAGCCGGAGCTTCACCTCCTCGCCCTCGACATCGGCCTCCACCCGCGCAATGACCGCGCTGCCTGGCTCCAGAAGATCGCGGCAGGCAGCAAGCGTATCGGAAAAGCAGATCGCCTCGAATTGTCCGGTGGGATCGGAGAATCCGACGAAGGCGAACTTGTTGCCGGACTTGGAACGCCGTTCCTGGCGGTGTGTCACCGTTCCAGCCAGCTTGGCGGCCGTCGCGCCCTTCGTCAGCACCTTGTCGTGAAAGGCGGCCCAGCTGTCGACGCCAAGCTTCGACAGGGGTTTCATGTAATCGTCCAGCGGATGGCCGGAGAGGTAGAAGCCAACAGCCTCAAACTCCTGCGCCAGCTTGTCCATGGGCAGCCAAGCATCGCGGCGTGGCAGCACCAGTTCGTCCGACACGCCCTGCAGCCCGCCGAAAAGATCGTTCTGTCCGGCCTCCGCCGCGCTCGACGTGCGATTGGCCATGGAGAGGATCGACTCCACCGCATCGAGGACCTGCGCCCGGTTGGGATTCAGCCCATCGAAGGCGCCGGCCTTTGCCATGCTCTCCAGCGCACGCTTGTTCAGCATGCGCGCATCGATACGGCGGGCAAAATCGCCGATGGACCTGAAAGGCCCGCCCTCATTGCGCACGGCCACCAGATGCTCGACGGCGCCGGCGCCCACGTTCTTCAATGCGGCCAGCGAGTAAAGAATCGCACCATCCTTCACCGCGAAATCGACGCCGCTGGCATTGATCGCAGGTGGGATGACCTTGACCCCCATGCGCTGCGCCTCGCGGCGGAACAGCATGAGCTTGTCGGTATTGCCCATGTCCAGCGTCATCGAAGCGGCCAGGAACTCGCAGGGATGATTGGCCTTGAGATAGGCCGTCTGGTAGGCGATCACGCCATAGGCAGCCGAATGCGACTTGTTGAAGCCATAGCCGGCAAACTTGGCCACCAGCTCGAAGATAAAGTCCGCCCGGTCGGCATCAATCCCCTTCTCGGCGGTGCCCTTGATGAAGCGCGCCTTCTGCGCGTCCATCTCGGACTTGATCTTCTTGCCCATGGCGCGGCGCAGAAGGTCGGCTTCGCCCAGCGAATAGCCAGACAGGATCTGCGCGATCTGCATCACCTGCTCCTGGTAAACGATGATGCCATAGGTCTCCTTGAGGATGGGTTCCAGCAGCGGATGAAGGTAATCCGGCTGCTCTTCACCTTTCTTGCAGGCGATGAAGCGTGGGATGTTGTCCATCGGGCCCGGCCGGTAGAGCGCGTTGATGGCGATGATGTCTTCCACCCGGTCGGCATGCATCTTGCGCAGAACATCGCGCATGCCCGAGCTTTCCAGCTGGAACACCCCCACGGTGTCGCCATGGCCCAGCATGTCGTAGGTCTTCTTGTCGTCGTAGGGAATGCGGTCGATATCGAAGCCCGGTTCATGCACCCGGATCAGCTTCTGCGCCTTCTCGATGACGGTCAGGGTCTTGAGTCCGAGAAAGTCGAACTTTACCAGTCCGGCCTTCTCCACGTACTTCATGTTGTACTGGGTAGCCGGAATCGACGAGCGCGGATCGCGATACAGCGGCACCAGTTCCTGCAGCGGCCTGTCGCCGATCACCACGCCCGCCGCATGGGTCGACGCATTGCGATAGAGTCCCTCCAGCTTCAGCGCGATGTCGAAGAGCGTCTTCACGGAGGGATCGCGGTCGCGCTCTTCCTGCAGCTTGGGCTCGCCGTCGATGGCCTGCCGCAGCGTCACCGGGTTGGCGGGGTTGTTGGGAATGAGTTTGGACAGCCGGTCGACCTGTCCGTAGGGCATCTGCAGCACCCGGCCCACATCCCGGGTCACCATGCGGGCCTGCAGCTTGCCGAAGGTGATGATCTGGGCCACGCGATCGGCGCCGTAGCGCTGCTGCACATAGGCGATGACCTCGTCGCGCCGGTCCTGGCAGAAGTCGATGTCGAAGTCGGGCATCGAGACGCGCTCGGGATTGAGGAATCGTTCGAACAGAAGGTTGAACCGGAAGGGATCGAGGTCAGTGATCGTCAATGCGTAAGCCACCATGGAGCCCGCGCCCGAACCGCGCCCGGGTCCCACCGGAATGCCCTTCGACTTCGCATACTTGATGAAGTCTGACACGATCAGGAAGTAGCCCGGGAACTGCATCTTGCTGATGACGTCGAGCTCGAAGTCGAGCCGGCTGACATAGTCCTCGCGGACCTTGCCCTCCTCCAGTCCGCGGGTTTCGAGGCGCTGGACAAGACCCTCATGTGCCTGCCGCTTCAGTTCCTCGGCCTCGTCGTCCTCGGCAAAGCGGGGCAGGATGGGCGCGCGCGACATGACCCGGAAGGCCGTTCGCATGGCGATCTCGACGGTGTTCTCCACCGCTTCGGGAAGGTCGGCGAAGAGAGCCGCCATGTCGGCTTGCGACTTGAAATAGTGTTCCGGCGTCAGGCGGCGGCGGTCCTCGGTGGCAATGGCCTCACCCTCTGCGATGCAGATCAGCGCATCGTGCGCCACATAGTCCGAGGCCTTGGCGAAATAGGCCTCATTGGTGGCGACGAGGGGCAGGTCCAGCGCATAGGCAATCTCGACGAGCCCCGCTTCGGCGGCACGTTCGGCCTCGGTGCCATGACGCTGCAGCTCAACATAGAGCCGGTCGCCGAACATGTCCTTCAGGCGCTCGGCATAGGTTCTGGCAAGGCTCATCTGGCCCGCCACCAGGGCTTCGTTCAAGGGTCCTGCGGGACCTCCGGTCAGGCAGATGAGGCCCTCGCTGCGCTGCGCGAGATCGGCAAGTGGGACGTGATGCTCGGCATTGTCGGGCGACGACAGGTAGGCCTGGCTGGACAGCTTCATCAGGTTGCCGTAGCCGGTCTCGTCCTTGGCCAACAGCGCGAGCGACGGCATGCGGCGAAGTCCCTGCTGGGGTCTGAGGCTCCCCTCCTTCGGCGCATCGGCCATATCCACCTTGATGGTGCAGCCGATGATTGGCTGGATGCCCTTGTCCGCCATGGCCTCGGAGAACTCGAGCGCGCCGAAGAGATTGCCGGTATCGGTGATCGCTACCGCGGGCATGCCCGCGTCCTTGGCCAGCTCCGCCAGTTTCTTGATCTGCAGCGCCCCTTCCGACAGAGAGTAGGCGGTATGGGTGCGGAGATGGATGAAGCTCACGCCGGGCCTGGCTGACGATTCTGACATGGCCCCAGTCTAGTCCAGCGCCGCAGCCTCCGGAACCGTCCCGGGAGTTTCCTCAACAGCGATGCTGTGGGCACCCTCGAAGGCGCTCAGGAACATGGCCAGATTATCCGAGAGATGCTCGGTCAGATAACCCCCCTCCTGCACGATCACCGTCGGAAGCGACAATGCCGCCGCCAGCTCTGCAAGCCTGGCGAAACCTGCCTGGGTAACATTGCCCCCGCGCAGCGGGTCGCTCTCGTGCGCATCGAGCCCCAGCGCGATGACAAGTGCGCCCGGACGATACGCCGCAATCCGGGCAAGGGCCTTTTCCATCGCCGCCATCCAGACGTCGTCACCGCTTCTCACGGCCACCGGCAGATTGAGATTGAAGTCCCGTCCTTCGCCTTCGCCTGTCTCCTCCGCGCCACCCCAGTAAAAGGGATAGTAGTGCACCGGATCGGCATGGATCGAGACGGTCAGAACGTCGGGACGGGCATAGAAAATCGACTGCGTTCCATTGCCGTGATGGACATCGATGTCGAGCACTGCGACACGGTCGTGGACCGGCCTGAGACGCTGGGCTGCCAGCGCCGTATTGTTCAAATAGCAGAAGCCTCCGGCATGGCCCGCATAGGCATGGTGACCAGGCGGCCGGCACAGGGCATATGAGACGGGTTCTCCGTTGGCCACCAGCTCGGCCGACGTAAGTGCCGTCATGGCGGAGGCCTGCACGGCGGTCCATGTCTTCTCCGTGATGGCACAGGAGAAATCCATCAAGTGGCGACCGGCCCGCGCCATGATGTGTTCAGGCATGACCGAGGCCGGCACCATCTCGCGCAGGCTTGGCATGAGTTCCGGGGCCGCACCTTCCTGCTTGCTCCAGTCGGCATGGGCTGACTGCAGGAAAGCGACATAGGAACTGTCATGAATGCCCGTCAGCGCCGCGGGATCATGCCGCCGCGCCGCGCAAATCTGGGCGCCGGCCTGCCGCGCACCTTCCAGCAGCACGCGCGCCCGTTCAGGGCTTTCCGGATAGGAGACCAGGTATCCCTTGCTCAGGAAGCGCGACGGCGCATGGCCAAGCTGCAGAGCCGAGAAAACCGCCTTCATGTCATGCCTCGAAGATGCGCCCCTGCTCCAGCCGGGAAATGCGTGTCATGCCGGCGGCGAGGTCGTGATTGTGGGTGGCCACAAGCGCACCCAATCCTTCTTCCCGGATCAGCCGCAGCAGCTCATTGTGTACGCGCGCCGCCGTCGCCGGATCGAGATTTCCGGTGGGCTCGTCGGCCAGCAGGAGCAGCGGTCTGTTGGCGATGGCCCGGGCGATGGCAACCCGTTGCTGTTCGCCACCGGAGAGTTCGGCCGGGCGGTGCTCCAGGCGCTCCCCAAGTCCAAGCCGGACCAGAAGCTCCTCCGCCCGCGCCTTGGCCGCAGCCTTTGTCGCGCCCGCGATGAGCTGTGGAATGATGACGTTCTCAATCGCCGAGAACTCCGGCAGGAGATGATGGAACTGATAGACGAAACCCACGCCGATGCGCCGGATGCGCGTGCGCGCCATGTCATCGAGTTCGCTGCAGTTGCGCCCCGCGATCAAAACCTCGCCCGAAGTCGGCGCCTCGAGCAGGCCGGCAATATGGAGCAGCGACGACTTTCCGGATCCCGACTGGCCCACCAGCGCCACGATCTCGCCGGGGTAAACCATGAGATTGAGGTCTCTGAAGACTTCGAGGCGGCCCTTGCCCTCGGCATAGGACCGCGCCACGTTGCGGAGCTCCAGGGCGGGCGCAGGCGTGCTCATTCGTATCTCAGCGCCTCAACGGGATCCAGCTTCGCCGCGCGCCATGAGGGGTAGAGCGTGGCGCCCAGCGACAGGGCCAGCGCCATGCCCACGATAAGCAGGGTCTGGCCCACTTCCATCTTGGCCGGAAGCTGAGCCAGGTAATAGAGTTCAGGATTGAATGGATCGACGCCGGAAATCCAGGAGATGAACTGACGGATCCGCTCCACGTTCAGGCAGATCAGCAGTCCAACGATGAAGCCACCGATGGTGCCGGCCGTTCCGATGGCAGCACCCGTGATGAAGAACACGCGTTGGATGGCGCCGCGCGTGGCTCCCATGGTGCGCAGGATGGCGATATCGCGGCCCTTGTCCTTCACCAGCATGATGAGACCTGAAATGATGTTCAGTGCCGCGACCAGGATAATCATTGTCAGTACCAGGAACATCACGTTGCGCTCCACTGCCAGCGCATTGAAAAAAGTGAGATTGCGCTGTTTCCAGGTCTGGACAGCCATGCCTTCGCCCGAGGCTTCGCGCAGTGGAAGGATCAGCGCCTCGATGTCATCCGGGTTCTCGACCGTCACCTCGATCTGATTCACGCCCTCCTCGGTCACGAAATAGTCCTGGGCCTCGACAAGCGGCATGTAGATGACGTTCTCGTCATAGTCCGACATGCCCACCTTGAAGATGGCCACCACCGGATAGTCGCGGATGCGCGGTGCGTTGCCCACAATCGTCTCCGGCCCTTCGGGCGAGATGATGGTCAGCGTCGACCCCAGCCCAAGCTGGTGGCGCCAGGCCATGCGCTCGCCGATGGCAACGCCTTCCGAGGCATCAAAACCCTTGAATGACGGCGGATCGTCCGGAACCCCCTCCTCCTTGAGTGCAGTGCGCAGGTTGTCGTTCACGATGCTCGGCAGTTTCTCGATGTCGGCCTCCGAAATCCCGCGCACCAGGGCACCGGTGTTGTTGCGCAAAGACGAGGCCATGGCCTGTCCTTCCACCAGGGGCGTCACCCTTACCACACCGGGAATCTTCTCCAGCCGCGCTGCAATGTCCTGGTAGTTCTGCAACGGATTGAGATCGGCGCTATAGACGCTGGCATGGCCCTGGAATCCCAGGATCTTGTCCAGCAACTCGGCGCGGAATCCGTTCAGCACCGACATCACAACGATCAAAGTCGCAACACCCAGCAGGATACCGAGGAAGGAGAAGAGGGAAATCACCGAGATGAATCCTTCCCGCCGCCGGGCGCGGAGATAGCGCATCGCCAGCATCCACTCGAAGGGCGCGAAGGGCTTGGTGTCTGGCAGGCCTTTGTCCATCAAGCGGTGAAGAGCGCCAGGATGCCATCGAGGGGCACGTTGCTCCGCTCACCCGTCTTGCGGTTCTTGACCTCGGCCACGCCCTCCTTCAGACCGCGCGGTCCGATGATCACCTGCCAGGGCAGGCCGATCAGGTCCATCACTGCAAACTTGGCCCCTGGACGATCGTCGCGATCATCGTATAGGACTTCGACGCCCTTGGCCTCGAGTGCCTTGTAGAGTTTCTCGCAGGCGGCGTCAGTGTCGGCATCACCCACCTTGAGGTTGATGAGGCCGACGCGGAAAGGCGCTACCGGCTCCGGCCAGATGATGCCCGCGGCGTCATGCGAGGCCTCGATGATGCCACCCACCAGACGCGATACGCCGATCCCGTATGAGCCCGACTGCACAAGCACCTTCTTGCCATCCGGCCCCTGCACCTCGCAGCCGAGCGGCTCCGAATACTTGGTACCGAAGAAGAAGATATGCCCCACCTCGATGCCGCGGCCGGTCAGGCGCTTGTCGGACGGCACCCGCTTCTCGAACTCGGCCTGGTCATGCTTCTCGTCGGTGGCGGCGTACTTCGCGGTGAAATCCGCGACGACCTTGCCCACGGCAGCGACATCGTCATAGTCGATGTCGAAGGCCGACCAGTCCATGTCGAAGAAATCCCGGTCGAAATAAACGCCGCTCTCACCCGTTTCGGCGAGGATCAGGAACTCGTGGCTGTCATCGCCGCCGATCGGGCCGGTCTCGGCCCGCATCGGCACTGCCTTCAGGCCCATGCGGGCGAAGGTCCGGAGATAGGAGACGAACATCTTGTTGTAGGCGTGCTGTCCGGCCTCGCGCGTGAGGTCGAAGCTGTAGGCATCCTTCATCAGGAATTCGCGGCCGCGCATCACGCCGAAACGGGGCCTCACCTCGTCGCGGAATTTCCACTGGATATGATAGAGATTGCGCGGCAGGTCCTTGTAGCTCTGTACGCCCTGACGGAAGATGTCGGTGATCATCTCCTCGTTCGTCGGCCCAAACAGCATGTCGCGGTCGTGCCGGTCCTTGATGCGCAGCATTTCCTTTCCATAGGCGTCATAGCGTCCGGACTTGCGCCAAAGGTCGGCGGGCTGGATGGTGGGCATGAGCACTTCGAGGGCGCCAGCACGGTTCTGTTCCTCACGCACGATCTGTTCGATCTTCTTGAGAACCCTGAACCCCATGGGCAACCAGGAATAGCTCCCCGCCGCCTCCTGTCGGATCATCCCGGTGCGCAGCATGAGCTTGTGCGACACGATCTCGGCCTCCTTCGGATCGTCGCGCAGGATGGGCAGAAAGTACTGGGAGAGGCGCATGAGAATCCCCGGAAAATGTAGCGTTGCGACCCTTTTAGGCGAAAGCTCCGGGAACTCAAGCCGCCCCCGGCTGCCCCATGCTCATGCAGGCCCCGGCCGGCAGGCCCGATCCGGATTGCGGCAGGCGGGGTGCCGTCCACGTCCAATTGTGTCGTGAATGTGTCATTTTTAACGTGACAAGCATAGCCGTTATGCTACCGTCACATGCAATAAGAACAAGACCACGGTGTTGCACCTTCGGTGGACCCAGGTCTGGGGAGGTAAGTTTCCGGGCGCGCCACAGCAGCTGCCCCGCCGCGAAACCGGCAGGAAAGGAAACGGAGAAACGGAAAAGGCGGAACGGATTGTTCCGCCTTTTCTGTTGTCAGGGCTTGGGTGCCAGGCCAAGGAACGGCAAATCGTCGAACCCGATCCAGCCCTGCGTGATCTGCCCATAGATCAGCGCGAAGATGACGCTCGCCAGAACCGTGGTCACCAGCACCTTCCGCCACATCATGGGCCTCACGGGCGCGCCCGCCTCATTGCCGTCCAGCACGACTTCACCCGCCTCGTGGGCGTTTCGGACGCCGAAGGGCAACACCACGAAGAGCGTTACCCACCAGATGATGAAGTAGATCGCGATGGCGCTGACGAGGCTCATGCCTGCTCCAGTTCAACCAGCGTGCCGCAGAAATCCTTCGGATGCAGAAACAGCACCGGCTTGCCATGGGCGCCGATCTTCGGGTTTCCATCACCCAGCACCCGGGCACCCTGCGCCTTCAGATGATCGCGCGCCGCAAGGATGTCGGCCACTTCGTAGCAGACATGGTGAATGCCACCTGCGGGATTCTTCTCCAGGAAGGCCTTGATCGGCGACGACTCTCCCAGGGGCTCCAGGAGCTCGATCTTGGTATTGGGCAATTCGACGAAGACCACTGTCACGCCATGGTCAGGCTCCGCCTGCGCCGGCGAGACCCTCGCCCCCAGCATGGTCCGATAGACTTCAGTGCCCTTGGCAAGGTCCGGCACGGCAATGGCCACGTGGTTGAGACGTCCGAGCATCCCGTTCTCCCGCAATCGCTGTTCAGGCTGCTTCTAGTGCTCTTGCAGCCGGTTCTCAATGCGGTCGTTGGGCCAGATACCGGATCATCGTGTCGCGGGCGTCCGGGATGGAGAGGCCGCGCGGCTCGAAGACATGACGGTTCAGGAAGTAACCGGTCAGCCGGAAACCGTCGAGCACGTCCGGCAAGGACGGCGCAGCGCCAGCAGACAGGAACGCCGGCAAGGCCAAGAGCCGGTCGCGGTAGGCGGTTCCCGCCTCCCGGCTCACCGCTCGCCCGGTCCTGGGCGACACATACACAAGGTCCACCGCCTGGCCGGTTGCCGCACAACGGGTAAGATCGAGGCCGAAACCGAGCTCCTCCAGGAGGCCGAGTTCCCAGCGGACCAGCAATGCAGGCCAGACATCATCCTGTTCGATCTGGTCGAGAACGACCTGCAGGGCATCATACATGCGGCGATGCGGCTCGCGTTCGGGCAGCAGCTGTGCCAGTCCGACGACGGCCGAAAGGCCGGCCAGCCGGAAGGGATCGTCCATGATCGACCCGGCCTTGAGCGCCAGCGCATCGAGCGCATAGGTCCCGAGCTGCTCCTCCAGACGGGCACGCCACGTCACCTGAACCAGGTTGCCGGGCTGCAGCACCGGCCGCTGGAGGCGCGACCGCCAGCCTCGCACAAGGCCAAGGCAGCGGCCGTGATCCGCCGTCAGGATTTCGGCAATGGCACTCGTCTCGCCATGCCGGCGGACAGCAAGGATCACGCCCTCGTCGCGCCACTCCATACCGGCCTCACAACTCAAGTCCCATCATGCGCAGCCGCTCGGGATCATTGCTCCAATTCTCCCGTACCTTGACGAAGAGAAAGAGATGAACCTTGCGCCCGAAGTGCTCCTCCATGTCCTCGCGCGCCTGCTGACCGAGGATCTTGATCGTTTGGCCGCCCTTGCCCAGCACGATGGCCTTCTGGCTGTCGCGTTCGACATAGATTACCTGGCTGATCTTGACCGAGCCATCCTTGCGTTCTTCCCAGGCCTCCGTCTCGACCGTAGAGGCGTAGGGAAGTTCCTCGTGGAGGCGATTGTAGATCTTCTCGCGGGTGATTTCGGAGGCCATGAAGCGCAGCTGCACGTCGGCGACCTGATCCTCGGGATAGAGCCAGGGCCCCTTTGGCATGCGCGCCGCAAGGGCCATGCGCAGATCCTCGGTACCAGAACCATTCAGCGCGCTCACCATGAAGGTCCGGTCAAAGGCATAGGCTGCGTTGAAGGCCTCTGCCGTCTTGAGCAGATCCTCGCGCTTCATCAGGTCGATCTTGTTGATCACCAGGAAGGCTTTTGTCCTCAGGTTGCCCAGGCCTTCGATGATCTTCTGCAGCTCATCGGTCAGGCCGCTGCGTCCATCAACCAGCAGGACCACGGCATCTGCCTCGCCTGCGCCGCCCCAGGCATTGTTCACCATGGCGCGGTCCAGCTTGCGCCGGGGCTGGAAGATGCCCGGCGTATCGACCAGCACGATCTGGGCCTCTCCCTCCATGACGATGGCGCGCAGTCGTGCCCGCGTCGTCTGTACCTTGTGGCTGACGATAGCCACCTTGGCACCGGCTAGCGTGTTGACCAGGGTCGATTTTCCGGCATTGGGCGCCCCGATGATGGCGCAGAAGCCGCAGCGCGTCTCTTTCGCGTCATCCGCGCTCATGTCCTGATCCCTTCGCGTTTCAGAAAGGCACCCGCAGCGTCCTGCTCGGCCGCCCGCTTGCTCTTGCCGGTGCCTTCGACAAGCGCCTTGCCCTGCACCTCCACCGATACCACGAAGACCGGCTCATGCTGCAGTCCTTCGCGCGAGACGATCCGGTAGGACGGGATCGGCAGGGCGCGGGCCAGGGCCCACTCCTGCAGGAAGGTCTTGGGGTCCTTCTCCATGACGCGCGGCGCTACCAGGAAATCCTTCCAGTTGCGCAGAATGAAGTCGCGCGCTGCGTCGAGCCCGCCATCGATATAGATGGCCGCGATGAGCGCTTCCATCACGTCGCCGACAACGGTCTGATTGAGGTTCATGCCCTTGGCACGCTCGCTGTTGCCCACGACGATGAAGTCGGTGATGCCGATTGCCCGTCCCGCCTCGGCGCAGGTCTCGCGCCGTACCAGAGCGCTGTGACGGCCCGACATGTCGCCTTCGCGGGCCTGTGGATGGTCGCGATAGAGTTGTTCCGCAATGACCAGCCCCAGAACGCGGTCGCCGAGAAATTCAAGGCGCTCGTAGTCCTGGGTCTTTCCCTTGCCGCTCGCATGAGTCAGTGCGTGACGCAGAAGTGCCTTGTCACGGAAATCGTATCCGATCCGGGCCGCGATGGTGTCGTACTGCAGCTGGCTGAAGCGGACCACGCCGGTCAGAGTGTCTTGAACAGCCGGTTCCAGCGAATGACAAACGGCCACCGCCAGACCTCGAGAAGGGATGCGTCGGGCGAAATCGAGAAGAAGATGATGTCGGCCCGGCCAACGAAGTTCTCGATCGGCACATAGCCGACGAAGCTCAGATAGCGCGAGTCCTGCGAATTGTCGCGGTTGTCGCCCATCATGAAGTAGTGTCCCTCGGGAACCACGTATTCTTCGGTGTTGTCGGCACTGCCGTTGGAATCGGTGTCGAGTACCCGGAACGTCACGCCATTGGGCAGCGTTTCCTCATACTGCGACACGGCTGGGCCATCTCCTCCATCGGCCAGCTCGGTGTAATCCTCGATCCGCTTCTTGGGCACCGGCTGGTTATTGATGAACAGCACGCCATCGCGCATCTGGATCGTATCGCCCGGAAGCCCGATGACCCGCTTGATGTAGTCGATGTTCGTGTCGGTCGGAAGCTTGAACACCGCCACGTCGCCCCGCTTCGGCGTATCGGCGAAGATGATGCGGCCGGGAAAGTCGATCGGACAGCAGCTGATGAATTCGCGCCCGCCGAGGCCCAGGGAGAAGTTGAAGGAATACTTTCCATAACCGTAGGAAAGCTTTGAAACAAATATGTAATCCCCGATTTTCAGGGTCGGGTACATGGAGGCCGACGGAATGTTGAACGGCTGAAATAGGAATGTCCTGACCACGAAGGCGATCAGGAGGGCCTGGATGATGACCTTGACCGTCTCCCACAGGCCGTCATCCGGCTTGCGCCGGGCCTGCTGTGCAGCTGCAGTGGTATGGTCCTTCTTGTGCATCCCGCGCGGCCTGAAACCCTGAAAATCGAAGCTTTGCCAATTCCTTTGCCTATAGACCCTGCCATTCCGCGTTGCAACGCGAGCGACCTCATCGCGACGCAGTGTTGCAGTTTGGGCACAGGTCTCAGGCCCGGATGACGGCCTCGATCATCACAATGGCCTGCGCATAGGGGAAATCATCGGTAATCGTCAGATGGATACGCGCTTCGTGCCCCTCGGGGATCAGTTTCTCCAGCTGCACTTTGGCGCCATTGGTCAAGACCATCGTCGGACGGCCTGACGGGAGGTTGACAACCCCCATGTCGCGCCAGAAGACCTGCTTCCGGAAGCCCGTTCCCAGCGCCTTGGAACAGGCCTCCTTGGCGGCGAATCGCTTGGCATAGGAGGCCGCCCGTTGGGCCCGCCGCTCGGATTTTGCAATCTCGATGTCGGTGAACAGTCGCCTGATGAAGCGTTCGCCATAGCGCTCAAGTGTTTTCTCCACCCGGCGGATGTCGACAATGTCGTTGCCCAGGCCGACGATCACTTGAGCCCCCTGCTCCCAGGCTTCACTGCGGTGATGGCGGCCAGCTCAGGCGGAAGATTGCCGGCGGCATAGGTCGGGATTTCGAGGACCGTCAGCGCCGCGAGAGGCACCCCCAGATCGGCCTTCCCGCCCGACCGGTCGACAAGGCAGGCAGCGCCGACAGTCACACCACCCTCCTCCGCGATACCAGCGATGCACTCGCGCGACGACAGGCCGGTCGTGACGATGTCTTCCACCATCAGCACCCTTGCGCCCCTTGGTATGGCGAAGCCGCGGCGCAACACCAGCTTGCCATCCACCCTTTCGAAGAAGATCGCGGGCACGCCCAGCTGCCGGCCCATTTCGTAGCCGACGATGACGCCCCCCATGGCTGGCGAAGCGACGAGGTCGACGCCCTTCCCCACCCTCGACCTGACCTTCTCCGCCAGCGAAGCACAGAGTCGCGCAGCGCGTTGCGGATCCATCAGCACCCGCGCGCACTGCAGGTACCGATTGGAATGAAGTCCGGAAGAGAGAATGAAATGCCCCTCTAGCAGTGCTCCCGCCGCGCGGAACTCATCCAGGACGTCGTCGTGTGTCAGCATCGTGCCCCTACCCTGTCGTACGTGCCACGGTACTCACCGCATTGCGGCTCCGCAGGCTGGCCATGATTTCGTTGAGATGCTTTACGTCATGCACCTCCACCGTGATGTCGAGGTCGAAGAAGTCGCGCGCGCCCTCGCGTGCAACCATCTTCAGTGCATCGATGTTGCCGCCCTTCTCGCTGATCACCTGCGCCACGGCGGCAAGCGACCCGACCTCGTTCAGGATGGTCACGGCGATACGTGCCGGAAAGCGCTTCTCGGCGGCTCCGGTGTCCCAGGCCAGGTCGACCCAGCGCTCCGGCTGGTTGTCGAATTGCTCGAGCGCCCGGGCAAAGATCGGATAGATCATGATTCCCTTGCCCGGCGTGATGATGCCGACGATGCGTTCGCCGGGGACTGCGCCCGTCTCGGGCGCGATGTTCAGGACCGTGCTGCGCGCCACACCGCGCACCGGAATGGACAGATCTTCGCCGGCCTCGCCCTTCTTCTGGACCGGCCTGCGGCGCAACTCCTTGAGTTGGGCATCGTCCAGCGTAATGCCCATGGCCTTCAGCACGTCGACACCCGCCAGCTCGCCCCGGCCAATGGCCGCCAGAGCGTCATCGAGGTTCTTGTGGCCCAACCGCGGCATGGCTGCCGTCAGCTCCTTCTCGATGAAGCTGCGGCCGAACTTGGCCAGCAGTTTCTCGACGATCTCGCGGCCCAACCCGGCGAATTGCTTGCGCGCCGCTGCACGGGTGGCGCGGCGGATGGACGA
>JBGSNJ010000519.1:0-2135 GCA_041739715.1 Aestuariivirga sp. | reverse complement strand
GCGCGCTTCGGCGGGACCGAGCGGCTTCGGCCGGGTGCAGGTGGTGGTGAGCGTCACGAACTTGCGGCCCTCGCCGGACTTGAGGATCGACACCATGATGTCCACCACATGGACCATGCGCGCAATGGAGCAGCGGATGTCGCGGCGTTTCAGAATGCCCTCAGCCATGTCGGCAAGGCCCGCCGCGCGGTAATTGGCAAGCGCCACGCCTGAATGCA
The DNA here is from genome assembly GCA_041739715.1 of Aestuariivirga sp. Lineage (GTDB taxonomy): Bacteria > Pseudomonadota > Alphaproteobacteria > Rhizobiales > Aestuariivirgaceae > Aestuariivirga. The sequence continues at coordinate 1,917 of JBGSNJ010000519.1, read as the reverse complement.
CCTGGTTCGGCACGCCGAAGGGATGATCCCAGGCCGGCAGCGGCTTCGCTTCGCCGTCGGGACCCGCAACCAGGACCTCGCCGCCGAAGAAGTTGGGATCGGGCAGGAAGAGCGCACCGTCGCTGCCGTAGAGTTCCATGTGCGGGTGGCGGTGGGCATAGACGTCCCAGCTGGCCGAGAGCGTGACCATGGCGCCGGAGGCGAAGTCGAGCAGCGCGTGTATGGTGGTGGGCGTCTTGACCGCGATCTTCTCGCCCTTGCGCGGCGCGCTTTCGATGATGCGCTGCCTGCGTGCCATGCCGGTGAGGGCCGCCACGCGCTTCACGGGGCCGAGGAGGTTGACGAGGCTGGTGATGTAGTAGGGGCCCATGTCGAGTACGGGACCGCCGCCCGGCTTGAAGAAGAAGTCCGGGTTGGGATGCCAGTGCTCCATGCCGCGGCTCATGATGTGGGCGGTGCCGCCGGCGATCTTGCCGACGAGCCCGTCGTCCACCGCCTTGCGGGCAAGCTGGTGCGATCCGCCGAGGAAGGTGTCGGGGGCACCGGCCACCTGCAGCTTCTTCGCCCTGGCGATGCGCTGCAGCTGGCGGGCCTCGGCGATGCTGAGCGTGAGCGGCTTCTCGGTGTAGACGTGCTTGCCGGCCTCGAGGATGGCCCTGGACACCTTGAAATGCGCGGCCGGCACGGTGAGGTTGACGACGATGTGAATGTCATCGTTGCGCAGCAGCTCGGCGACGCTCTGCGCGATGACGCCGTAGTCCGTGGCGCGCGCCTGGGCCGCCGCCATGTCGAGGTCGGCCACGGCGCGGATCTCGATACCCTTGAAGAGCGGCGCCAGCGTCAGATAGGTGGTTGAGATGTTGCCGCAGCCGATGATGCCGACGCCAAGTGTCTTCGTCATGTCCGCTCCTCAGATCTTGCTGACATAATTGAAGGAGCGGCGGGCGAAGCGGGCGAGATCCTTCGGGTTGTCGTGTTCCATGACGAGGTGCATGCAGCGGGTCTGGCCAAGCGCCGCGATGATCGCCGGCCATTTCACCGTGCCGCTGCCGACGTCGCACCAGCCGTCCTCGTCGAGGGACTGACCTTTCGGCGCAATGTCCTTCACATGTGCAGCAGTGATCCGGCTTCCATGTTTCCGGATCCAGGGAATGGGATTGACGCCGGCGCGGGCCACCCAGGCGACGTCACACTCCCAGTCGATCATGGGGGCCGCATCGAAGATGAGATCGAGCGGGATTTCGCCGCCGGGGAGCCTTGCGAATTCGAAGTCGTGATTGTGCCAGCCGAAGCCCAGGCCCTCGCTGCGCACCCAGTGGCCGATGCGGGCCAGGCGCTTGCCGAAGCGGCGATAGCCTGCGGCGCTGCGCGGGCGGTCCTTCGCATCGAGCCAGGGCGCAAAGATCTGGCGAATGCCGAGGGTCCGGGCGATGTCCAGCACGGTGGCGCGCTCGTTCTCGAGCAGGTCAAGGCCGAAATGGCCGGAGGGCATGGCAAGCCCGTGCCGGTCGAGCAGGCGGCGCAGCGCGGGCGGATTGTCATAGACGCCGCCATAGCCCTCCACCTCGCAGTAGCCAATCGCCGCCAGCAGGGCCAGCGTGTCCTTGAGCGGCGGGACATTGCGGGCGCTGTAGAGCTGGAAGGAGAAGCGGCTTGGCATGGGTGCGGGTTCCGGTCGGGGGTCTGCAGCTTTCTAGCGCGGCGCGTGATGCAGCGCCATCCTTGGCCGCGGGGACCGCTGCTGCGGCTTGCCAGGGGCTCCGGCGCTTGTCGAGAGCACGGGCTGCAATCGTTCTGGGGCTTGGCGCATGGGGGATCGCTGACGAGGCGGTTCCGGCCGCCTCCGGGGTCTTGTCCTCTCGAGGGCCTGAGAGGGTGGCGCGGGCGCTGCCCAGCGCGGGGATGGAAGGTGGCTGG
>JBGSNJ010000505.1:0-5150 GCA_041739715.1 Aestuariivirga sp. | reverse complement strand
AGGGCCACGTTGTGCTGATAGGCCCAGGGGAGGATGCCCTCCTTGAACTCGGTCACCTGCTTGCCGTCCTTGACCACGATGGCATCCTTGCCGATGAGGTCGATGCGGCTGATATGGCTGTCCAGGTTGATGCGGATGCAGGGCCAGTTGAGGCGCGCCGCAACCTGTTCGATGTGCGTGGACTTGCCCGTGCCATGGTAGCCGGTCACCATGACGCGACGGTTGTAGGCAAAACCGGCCAGAATCGCGAGCGTGGTCTCGCGATTGAAGAGATAGTCCTCGTCAACATCGGGGACATGCTCGGTCCGCTGCGAGAAGGCCGGTACTTCGAGATTTGAGTCGAACCCGAAGAGCTGCTTCACCGACACCTTGATGTCAGGCATGCCGTTGGCTTCACCGTTCAGCTTTGCAGTCATTGGGGCAGGTCTTCTCTATGAGTTTTCGGGGCGGGTTTTAGACGGTCGCGCCCCATAGGGCAAGGATCAGCAGAAGCCACTTGAACGCAGGTGATCGTAGGCCTGGATCACGGATTTCAAGGTATCTTCGTTGGCGCGGCTGCCGGCATTGGCATCCGGGTGCAGGCGCTTCACCAGCGTCTTGTACTGGGTCTTCACCTGTTCAGGCGTGGCATGATCGTCGAGGCCAAGGGTCTGCAGCGCTTTCAACTCTGTGCTGCGCAGGGCGCGGCCCGTGGGGTGGCGTCCAGGCTCCTTGGCGGCGACGCCATTGAGGCCAAAGGGATCCTGCGACATGTTGATGGCCCTGCGGCGCATGCCGGTGACATTGGCGCTGCCGTTGCGTCCCAGCTTCCAGGTGGGGCGATGGCCGAGGCGGGCATCCTTCTGGAAATCCTGAAGTTCGGCGTCTTTCATGCCGTCGAAGTAGTTGTAGGTCTTGTTGTACTGCTGCACATGTTCGGTGCAGTAGTTGTGGAACTTGCCCTCGTGGCCCCGTCCCATCGGCGCCTTGTGGCGGGCCGGCCGCGGGCAATCGGGCCACTCGCACTGGGGCACCGCCGTTTCAGCCGCCTTCCTGGCCTCGGAAGGCTTCTTGACGCGGATCTTGTCGAAATATTTTGAATCGAGTTTCATCGCGGCGCAATTATGGGGATGAGCCCGTCAACACGCAACCCCTTCGCAAGGTGACATCATGACACTCGGTCCGGTCGGACATCGAATCTCCACGAAGTTGGAGCAGACTTTCGCCCCAGCCTCGCTGGAGGTGATCGACGAGTCGCACCAGCATGCGGGCCATGCCGGTGCGCGGGCGGATGGCGAGAGCCATTTCAGGGTCAGGATCCTGGCTGAGGCGTTCCGCGGCAAGTCACGTGTGGAACAGCATCGCATGATCAACGCGGCTCTGGCTGAAGAACTGCGCGAACGCGTGCATGCGCTGGCAATCCAGGCGGGGCCGCCAGCGGCGCCGAGGGCCGACGAGCTGACGTTCTCGGTGATCCCATCCGCGGACCCGCGCCTGCATTGCTTGCTGACGGCCGCACAGCTTCCGGTCCACGATCTCGACGCCCAAACGCTGAGCTTCATCGGCATTGTGACGCCGAGAGACGAGCTTGTTGCCTGCGGAGGACTCGAGATGCGCGGCGACGCGGCCCTCATCCGTTCGATTGCCGTTGCGGCCGGCCAGCGCAAGTCCATGCTCGGCACCACCATGACCTTCAAACTGCTCGCCGAAGCCCGCAATCGAGGTGCCCAGGCGGCCTATCTGCTGACCGCAACGGCTCAGGCTTTCTTCTCGCGGCTGGGCTTCACCGCCATCGATCGCAGCAAGGTGCCGGCGCCCATCGCCGCCACGAGCCAGTTCACCGGTCAGGCCTGTGCGTCTGCCCAAGCCATGGTCAGCCGTCTCCGGAGCTAGGCGGCGCTTCCGGCTGGCGTCTGTGAAAATAGACCTGACGGGCAAACCAGCGCATCGGCGGCGTGCCGATCGCGAGGTCATAGAGAAGGTTCGGTGGCCCAAGGTCCATGATGCGGCGCAGCAGCAGCTTCTTGCCGAAGCCTGGCATTTCGCGCGCCAGCACGCGGTCGGGCGGCGGGCCCTGGCGCAGAAGATGATCGGCGATCAGCTGGCCAGCCCGGCGGCCGAAACGGAAGGCAAGACGGATTCCGCCACCGGTCAGCGGTGACACATGCCCAGCCGCATCGCCGATCAGCAAGAGGCCTTGTGCCGCGAAAGGCGAGACCGGTCCCCCGCATGGAATGAGCCCGCTGCGGCGTTCCCTGATCCGGGCCTGCGAGAATCCGAAGAGCGCCTCGGCATGGGCAAGGAAGGCCTTGAGATCGGGCTTGGTTCCCTCGCTTGTGGCAAGACCCACCTGAACGAAACCCGGCGCCGGCGCAACCCACGCCAGATAGCCCCGCGCCAGGCGCGAATCGAGGAAGCAATGCAGGAGATCCGGATCGGCAGTGGGAAGTTCCTCATACTCGATTTCCAGCCCGGTGAGGAAGCGCGTGTTGCGTCCGAGCTGGAAGAGCCTGGCGACGGTGGACCGGGCGCCATCGGCGCCGACGAGGAAGCGCGTCGCCACCTCGAACTGTGGTAGGTCGAAGCCGGTTCCGGTTCGGGCGGCATGCGCGAATTTCCGCCCGCAGACGATCTCCGCGCCAGCGCGCCGCGCTTCGTCGGCCAGCCAGCGGATCAGTGCCGCCGTGTCGGTGGTCTGGAAGTAGTAGTCGCGCGAGGCGAGGTCGATATGCTTTAGCGACGGTGCATAGAGCCTGACGCCCTGAATTGAGCGGGAGAACTCTGCGGGCGTGTCGATCTCGTCGGCCGCCTCCTTGACCAGGATGCCGGTGGTGTGGATGCGGGCGCCCGGTTCGGGCTTGGCCTCGATCACCAGGGTACGAAGGCCGCGAAGCGCCGCCGCGCGCGCAGATCAGGCCGGCGAAACTGGCACCGACAATGACGAGGTCAACCTGCCGCAAGGCCTTCGGCCTGCTGCAGCGGCGTGACGCGGATTGCGGTGACCTGGTGCTTGCGCTTCTTGAGGATCTCGAAGCGGAAGCCGTGGAAGTTGAAGGCCTGGCCAACGTCCGGGATCATGCGGGCCTCGTGAATGACCAGACCGGCGATGGTGGTGAATTCTTCATCCGGAAGCTTCCAGTCGAAGGCGCGGTTGAGGTCGCGGATCGGCACGCCACCCTCGACGAGGAAGGACCCGTCCGGCTTCTGGCGCACACCGCTGGCCACGGCATCGTGCTCGTCCTTGATGTCGCCTACGATCTCCTCGATGATGTCTTCGAGCGTGATCAGTCCCTGTACCTCACCATATTCGTCGACGACGATGGCAAAATGCGTCTTACGCTTGAGGAACGCATTGAGCTGATCGGGCAGCGGGCGCGTGTCGGGCACGAACCATGCGGGGCTCAGGATCTCGTCGATCTTCACCTTGCGCGCATCGCCGCCCTGCTTTTGCAGCGCGGCGAAGAGATTCTTGGCATGCAGCACGCCGATGATGTTGTCGGGCGTCTCGGTCCAGACCGGAATGCGGGTATGGCCGCTTTTCAGCATGTGGGCCACGATCTCTGCGGGTTCCTCATCGGCATCGATCATGGTCATGCGGGTGCGGTGAACCATGACGTCGGAAACCTCGAGGTCCTGCATGTCGAGAATGCCGCCCAGCATGTCGCGGTCGCCCTTCACCACGCCGCCTTCCTTGTGATGAAGGTCGATGGCGCCGCGCAGTTCGGCATGGGCCGAAAGCACGTTCTGCGAGGCCTTGATGTCGACGCCGAAGAGGCGCAGCACCTGCTTGACGATGAACTCCACCGCCATGACGATGGGGCCGAAGACTGCCACGATGACGCGCACCAGGGGTGCTGCGGCCAGCGCGGCACGGTCGGGATTGGCGATGGCATAGGTCTTCGGCAGGACCTCACCGAAGATGAGAACCAGGATCGTCATGATCACCGATGCGATGACGGCACCCGTGTCGCCGAACATACGCACCAGCACCAGCGTGGCCAGCGCCGAGGCCGAGATGTTCACCACATTGTTGCCCAGCAGCAGCGCGCCGATCAGGCGCTCGCGCATGCTCGTCAGCGTCAGCACCATGCGGGCGCGCAGGCTGCCGCGCCGCTCGAGTTCGGTGAGGCGGGCACGGGAGGTTGCGGTGAGCGCGGTTTCGGATCCCGAGAAGAAGGCCGAGCAAACGAGCAGGATCAGTATGGCGGCAATCGAGAGTCCGAGATCGAGTGTCATCGACGCTGCAGGTCTCCCTTCAAGAAGGCGATCACGTCGGCGTCGGCGACATCGCGGGCGATGAAGGCTTCGCCAATGCCGCGCACCAGGATGAAGGTGAGCTTGCCGCCCTGGGCTTTCTTGTCCTGGCGCATGATTTCGACCAGAGCCTCGGGCGGCGGCAGGTCGCCAGGAATTTCGGAGGCATGAACCGGCAGGCCGACGCTCTTGAGATGCCGGGCCAGACGATCTCCCGTTCCCGCCGCGCAGAGACCGAGCGACTCGGAGAAGCGGAAGGCCTGCACCATGCCGATGGCCACGCCTTCGCCGTGCAGCAGCCTGGCGGAATAGCCCGTGGCCGCCTCCAGCGCATGGCCGAAGGTATGGCCGAGATTGAGCAGTGCCCGCACGCCGGTTTCGGTCTCGTCCTCGGCCACGATCGCAGCCTTGGCTTCGCAGGAGCGGCGGATGGCATGAATGCGCGCCTGCCGGTCCCCGCGCATGACAAGCTCCGCGCTGGATTCCAGCCAGCTGAAGAAAGATGCATCGCCCAGCAGGCCGTACTTGGCGACTTCGGCATAACCTGCAGCCAGTTCGCGCCGCGGCAGCGTGTCGAGCAGGCCAATGTCGGTGATCACCGCCACCGGCTGATGGAAGGCGCCGATCAGGTTCTTGCCATGGATGGAATTGATGCCGGTCTTGCCGCCGACGGAAGAGTCGACCTGGGCCAGAAGGCTGGTCGGGATCTGGATGAAATCCACGCCGCGGCGGAGGATCGCTGCCGCGAATCCCGCGAGATCGCCGATCACCCCGCCGCCCATGGCGACGATGCGGTCGCGCCGTTCGATGCCGGCAGCCAGCAATTCGTCGCAGACATAGGCAAGCTGCGTGAAGGTCTTGGTTCTCTCGCCCGGCGGCACGACGACCGCATGCGAAGCGACACCCGCGGCGGCCAG
>JBGSNJ010000503.1:0-1697 GCA_041739715.1 Aestuariivirga sp. | reverse complement strand
TCACCTCGCTCGGCACCACCTTGACGCTCAAGCTGCTCTCGGCGACGCCCGTCTTTGCGCCGCAGTTCGGCATTTACAGCCACCGGATCGGCGACCAGTGGTTGGCGGGCGGGGCCTCGAACACGGGCGGCGCAGCCATCGCCAAGTATTTCTCGCGCGACGAGATCGCCCGGCTGACGCCGTTGCTCGATCCCGATCATCCGACCGGGCTCGACTACTATCCTCTCGCGTCGCCGGGCGAGCGCTTTCCGGTGAATGACCCGGCCTTCGCACCGCGGCTGTCGCCGCGGCCGGCCGATGACCGGGTCTTCTTCCAGGCCATTCTCGAGGGCATCGCCGCAATCGAGGCCAAGGCCTATGGCAGGCTGGCAGAACTCGGCGCATCCCGTCTGGCCTCGATCCGCACCGCAGGCGGGGGCGCCGCCAATGCAGCCTGGGCAAAAGTGCGGCTCAAGGCGCTCAGCGTTCCCGCGCGCGACAGCCTGAGCGAGCACGCCGCGGTCGGGACCGCAAGACTGGCATGGCGCGGGATCGGCCATGCGAATTGACGGGCTCTCCACAATCGCCACTCGGTTTGATGGTATGCTGATCGACCAGTTCGGCGTCATTCACGATGGTCAAGAGCTTTATCCGGGAACGCTCCGTGTGCTGACGGAATTGAAGGCGCTGGGCGTGCCGGTGGCGGTCATGACCAATTCCGGAAAGCGTGCCGCGGCGAACGTCGAACGGCTCACGCGCATGGGCGTACCGCGCGACTGCTTCGTCGATGCCGTCAGCTCCGGCGAAGTGGCCTATGGCTCATTGACGGTGAAGCGCGCCCTGCTGATCGGCAAGGATGGCGAGGACTACGGTTTTGACGGCATCGAGTTCGTGTCCGATCCGGGCCATGCCGAGGTGATCCTCATTCTCGGCTCGAATGCGCCGAGGACAGGCCTCGCCGATTACCGCAGGCTGCTGTCGGGACTGACGCTGCCGGCCATCTGCTGCAATCCCGACAAGTGGATGCTCACGCCTGGCGGACTCGCGCCCGCGCCGGGTGCCATCGCGTCGCTCTACGAAGAACTGGGTGGAAAGGTAACCTGGATCGGCAAGCCCTATCCGGCCATCTATCGGCACGCGGCACGGCTGATCGGGTCGCCACAGCGAATTCTCTGCATCGGCGACAGTGCCGAACATGACGTGGCCGGCGGCCGCAATGCCGGGTTCCAGACGCTTCTTGTGATGACGGGTGTTTCGGCGGGGCTGGCGCCGTCGCAGATCCATCCCATGCCCAACTTCCTCATGGATGACTTCAGATGGTAGAACTCGACAGCCTGCGGAGACTCTCGGCCCGCGCGGGATCGGACCCCCTGCTGGTGCAGGCCGCAGGCGGCAACACGTCGCTCAAGTCCGACGGCGTGATGTGGATCAAGGCGTCGGGGACCTGGCTGAAGGACGCGCTGACGCGCGACATCTTCGTGGCCGTGGATCACGCGGCCCTCATGCAGGCCCTGGCGCGGAACGATCCCGCCTGCGAGACCTGCACCGAGTTTGTCCGCACCGATCTCAATGCCTCGGGACTGCGGCCGTCGATCGAAACCACGGTCCACGCATTGATGCCCCAGCGCGTGGTTGTCCATGTGCATTGCGTGAATACCATCGCCTGGGCGATCCGCAGCGATGCGGCGGACCGCCTCTCCGAGCGGCTCGCCGGATTC
>JBGSNJ010000491.1:0-3435 GCA_041739715.1 Aestuariivirga sp. | reverse complement strand
CCCGGCAGTTCGGCCGCCTATGCCCGGAGCAAAGCCGAAGGCGAGGCCCGCGCGCGGGCGGCCTTTCCGGGTGCCATCATCCTGCGCCCGTCCATCGTCTTCGGGCCGGAGGACAGCTTCTTCAACCGGTTCGCAGGCCTTGCCCGCTTCGCGCCGGCCTTGCCGCTGATCGGCGGCGGGGCAACGAAGTTCGCCCCGGTCTTCGTCGGCGACGTGGCCGAGGCAGTGGCGCGGCTGGTCGACAGGGGCGAGCCGGATGGCAAGACCTACGAACTTGGCGGGCCTGAAGTGCTCACCTTCAAGCAGTTGATGCAGTTCACCCTCAACACCATCGAGCGCAAGAGGCTGCTGATTCCGGTTCCCTGGAACGTCGCCCGCCTCCAGGGCCTGATCCTGGGCCTGCTGCCCAAGCCACTGCTCACGGCAGACCAGGTCGAGCTTCTGAAGTCCGACAATGTCGTGAGCGAGGCGGCGCAGCGCGAGAAGCGCACGCTCGATGGATTGGGCATCGCGGCGCAGGGCATCGAGGGAATCGTCCCTGGCTATCTCTACCGGTTCCGCAAGGCGGGTCAGTTCACCGCGCCCAAGGGCATGCCGGAATAGATCAGCGCCAGCAGGACGAGGCCCAGCAGAACGCGGTAGATGGCGAAGGGCAGGAAGCTCATGTGGCGCACCAGCTTCATGAGCACGGTGATCGTGCCCAGCGCCACGAAGAAGGTCAGGACCGCGGTCAGCAGCATCCCGAAGGAGATCGCCTCGCCGGATGCGGCGGCATCGCCAAGCTTGAAGACGCCGGCACCTGCAATGGCCGGAATGCCGAGCAGGAAGGCGAAGCGAGCGGCCTCGGGCCGTTCGAAGCCAAGCGCCCGGGCTGCCGTCATGGTGATGCCCGACCGGCTGGTGCCGGGAATGATGGCAATGGCTTGCGCCACGCCGATGATCAGTGCCGGCGCCAGTGTCATGTCCGACATGCGGCGGATCGACAGGCCGAAGCGGTCGCAGAGATAGAGAAGGATGCCGAAGATGATGGCGTTCCAGGCGATGATCTGCGGCATCTGGCGGACCGCATCCATGAAGCCGATCTTGTCGAGGATGACGCCGAACACCACGGCGGGAATGGTGCCCAGAACGATCAGCATGGCCAGCTTGCCCCAGGGCGTGATGCGGCCCCGCAGAAAGTCCAGCGCGCCAATGGTCAGGTTGACGCAATCGCGCCAGAAATAGACGACGACGGCGAGAAAGGACCCCATGTGCACCATCACGTCGGTAAGCACGCCCTGGTCGGGCCAGCCGGTCAGGGCCGGAACGAGAAGCAGGTGGCCTGACGAGGAGATCGGCAGGAATTCGGTGATGCCCTGTATCAAGGCGAGGACGACGATCTGGAGTATCACCATGAAACTGACATTCCTGCTCCGGTCTGACGGCCCGGCCTGCGCTAACTCGAATCGCTTGCTGTAGGGACGCCCGGGTTTTATATGCAGCGCAGCAGCGGGGCAATCACGGCGGCACGTGTCCTGCGCGAGCAACCTGAAACCGAAAGCACGTTCGCAGACCATGCCGGCACTCATCCACTTTGCGCTCGATCCCTTCAGCCGCCGCATGCGGCTGGCGCTTGCCGAATATGGCGTGGGCGTTGACTTCATCGAGGAGACGCCGTGGGATCCAAGCCATGATCTCTTCGAGCTCAATCCCGCCGGAATGGTCCCCGTCTATCTTGAGGACAGCACATCGCCGGTGTCGGGCGTCGAGGCGATCGGCGAGTTTCTCGAGGAGACAAAATCCGCCGGCACCAGGCTCATACCCGGTGATGCCTTCGCGCGTGCCGAGGTGCGCCGCATCGTGGGCTGGTTCGACGTGAAGTTCTATGCTGAGGTCTCGGAACCTCTCATTACCGAGCGCGTGATCCGCCGTTACCTGCCGCGCGAGAACGGCGGCGGCGGACCCGACATGGGCCGGGTGCGGCAGGCCGCGCAGCGGCTGCGCGAACATCTCGCCTATATCGGCCATCTTGCCGACCACCACCCCTGGCTGGCCGGCGAGGCCCTGTCGCTAGCCGATCTCGCAGCGGCGGCCCATGTCTCGGTGGCCGACTATTTCGGCGATGTTCCGTGGTCTGACTATCCTTCTGCCAAGTCGTGGTATCAGCGCATCAAGTCGCGGCCATCCTTCCGGCCGCTGCTGGCCGACACGGTGCGCGGCATGGCGCCATCGGCAAACTACGCAGACCTCGATTTCTAGGCGTGGGCGGGCTCGCCGAGGATCTGAAGGCAAGGGCGAAGGCCGAAGGCTTCGATGACGTCCGCATCTCTGCGCTGCGCGACGATCCGGTACGCGCTGGCCGCCTGTCGGAATTCCTTGCCAGCAGCCATCATGGCAGCATGGACTGGATGGCCGAGACGGCCCCGCGCCGCTCCAGTCCCCTCACCTTGTGGCCAGATGCCCGCAGCGCCGTCGTCCTGGCGCAGAGCTATGCGCCCGACATGGACCCGATGGCACGCCTGCATGACAGGGACTCCGGCGTCATTTCGGTCTACGCCCTCAATCGCGACTACCATGACGTGGTCAAGGGCAAGCTCAAGCGCCTGGGGCAATGGCTGGCGTACCGCTCCGGCGCCGAGGTCAAGGTCTTCGTCGACACGGCGCCGCTGATGGAGAAGCCGCTGGCGGCCGATGCGGGTCTGGGCTGGCAGGGCAAGCACACCAATCTCGTTTCGCGCCAGCTGGGATCGTGGTTCTTCATCGGCACCATCCTGACCGCCGCCGCGCTGCCGCCCGATCCGCCGGAGGCCGACCATTGCGGAACCTGCCGCGCCTGCCTCGACATCTGTCCCACCCGGGCCTTTCCGGCACCATACCGGCTCGACGCCCGCCGCTGCATCTCCTACCTGACCATCGAGCACAAGGGTCACATCGATCGCGGCTTCCGCAAGGCGATGGGCAACCGCATCTATGGCTGCGACGATTGCCTTGCCGTCTGCCCGTGGAACAAGTTCGCGCAGGCCGCATCCGAAGCAAAGCTCGTGGCCCGCGACGATCCGCGCGCCCCTGCCCTGTCGCGGCTGCTGCAGCTCGACGATGCGGCATTCCGCAAGCTGTTCAGCGGCTCCGCGGTCAAGCGCATCGGCCGTGACCGGTTCATCCGCAATGTGCTGATTGCGGCGGGCAACAGCGGCCGTGAAGACCTGATTGCGGATGTCGCGCCCCTGCTGTCCGATGCCGCACCGGTGGTGCGCGCCATGGCGGTCTGGGCCATGTCGCAGCTTGCATCGCCGGATGCATTTGCCAGACTGCGCGCGCAACATCGCGGCATCGAGAGCGATCCCGATGTGCTGCTGGAGTGGGATGCCACATGACTCATCTGCTGTGCTTCGGACTGGGCTTCTCGGCCCGCGTGCTCGCCGCGCGACTGGCCGCACGCGGCTGGACCATCAGCGC
>JBGSNJ010000489.1:0-1597 GCA_041739715.1 Aestuariivirga sp. | reverse complement strand
CGGGGCCTCGCCCATGCCGCGCTGCGCGAAACCTGGGAAGAGGCCGGCCTCGTGGTCGGCCGCAGCCACATCGAGGAGGCGCCCGATCTGTCGCGCCTGGTGCTGTTCATGCGGGCCATCACCCCGCCGGGCCGCACGCGGCGCTATGATTCCCGCTTCTTCGTGGCCGATGCCGACACCGTGTCCAACCTCGACCGGCCCCACCACGATGGCGGCGGCGAGCTGCAGACCCTGTCGTGGCTGACGCTGGACGACATCCGCGGCCTCGACCTGCCGCTGATCACGGTGGATGTGCTCGACCGGTTGAAACCCCACCTCGACCAGGGCAGCCTCCCCGCCCCGGAGACCCCCATCTCGTTCCAGTACTACCGCGGCCGGAGCTGGATCGAGGACACGATCTGAGGGGAACCGTGTGCCCCTCTCCTCCCGCCCCATACCCCGCCCGCCTTGACTTTGGGCGGCTTTTCGGGTCTATCGGCGCCAAATCCCGATTGGAGAGCATCATGGCCAAAGGCAATGTCATCAAGATCAAGTTGGCGTCCACCGCCGACACCGGTTACTTCTACGTGACCAAGAAGAATTCCCGCACCATGACCGAGAAGATGTCGGTCAAGAAGTACGACCCCGTCGCGCGCAAGCACGTCGAGTTCAAGGAAACCAAGATCAAGTAGTCCAACCGCCTTCGGGCCGGGACAAGGGGCACCGCCACGAGCGGTGCCTTTCGCGTTTCAGGGCCCTGTCGCGTGAAATCCCCTCACCTCTGGAGCTGCCCATGAGCACCCCCGACTATCGCGCCATGATCCCCGGCCTGGTCTACCGCAACCAGGCCTTCATCAACGGCCGGCACGTACCGGCGGCCTCGGGCCGTACCTTCGACTGCATCTCGCCGATCGATGGCCGTGTGCTGACCCAGGTCGCGGAGTGCGATGCGGAGGACGTGAACCGCGCCGTTGCGGCGGCCCGCGCGGCCTTCGAAAAGGGCGGCTGGAGCGCCTGCCATCCGCAGAAGCGCAAGAAGGTGCTGACGCGCTTTGCCGAGCTCATCCTCAAGCACCGCGACGAACTGGCCCTGCTCGAAACCCTCGACATGGGACAGCCCATCGCCTCCGCGGCGGGCGGCGACATTCCGGCCTCCGCGCAGGCCATCCAGTGGTACGGCGAAGCGGCCGACAAGCAGTATGACGACGTCGCGCCCTATCGCCCGGACTCGGTGGCCCTGATCACCCGCGAGCCCATCGGCGTGGTGGCGGCCGTGGTGCCGTGGAACTATCCCCTGATGATGGCATCCTGGAAGCTCGGCCCTGCCCTCGCCGCAGGCAATTCCGTCATTCTGAAGCCCGCCGAGCAATCGCCGCTCACCGCGCTCCGCATCGCCGAACTGGCTGCCGAAGCCGGAGTGCCGGACGGCGTCCTGAATGTGCTTCCCGGCTTCGGCGAAACGGCAGGACAGGCCCTCGGCCGCCACATGGACGTGGACATGATCGCCTTCACCGGCTCCACCCAGGTCGGCAAGTATTTCCTGCGCTATTCCGGCGAGAGCAACATGAAGCATGTCTCGCTCGAGACGGGAGGCAAGTCGCCCAACATCGTCTTCGCC